>JARFUL010000183.1 GCA_029289015.1 Syntrophobacteria bacterium
CCCACCGCCACGCGCACACTTTTCTTTTGCGTATGGGCCTGATGGAGCATATAAACGATAGACCGGCCCGCATTCCTCCGGAGAAGCTGAAGATGGCGCTCTTCTGCAGAGAGCTGGTGGTGGGGCCGAGGATCGTGATCCTGGAGAGGCCGTCCTACGGTCTCAGCCGGACGGAGCTGGACTATCTGATGGACGCGACTCTCAGCTACCAGGCGGAGTCCAGCTGCGGCCTGCTCATCGCAGACGACGACGCGGACTTTTTCGCGCACAAGTACGGGTTCTTCGTCCACGACCTGGTGGACGGCAGGCTGGCCAATTGAACGATAGAGGGGCCAAAGGGACAAAGTGGAGAAAGAGCGGGTAAAGCACGGGCTGCAGATAGAGTTCCGGGAGCAGATGGTGGGCCTGTTCATAGTGATTACCATCGGCCTCGCGCTGGCCACCCTCGTGTTCATCGGCAGGGGCCAGCGCTGGTTCAAGAAGAGGGTCACCTACTACACCTACTTCGATGAGGGCTACAACCTCAAGCCCGGAGCCCAGGTAAAGCTCTTCAACACCTGGATCGGCACCGTGGACGACGTGGACCTCACCGAGGACAACCGGGTAAAGATAACCATCAAGGTGTTCAAGGACGACGCGGAGAAGATCCGGGAAGACTCCGTGGCCACGGTGGACAGCCCCACCATCATCGGGTCCGAGTATATAGCCATCTCCCCGGGCTCCCGGAACAGGCCGCGCATACCGGAAGACGGGACCATCAATTCCAAGGCCAAGAAGAAGATCGGCGAGTACCTGAAGGAATACCAGGTGGAGAAGAAGATCAAGGACCTCGGCCAGATAATCTCCGACCTCAAGGTGGTGGTTGAGCATCTCAAGGACCCCGAAGGCCCCCTGTTCGGCATCCTCTATAACGTCAGGGATGTGACGGACAAGGTGAAGGAGGGAGAAGGAAACCTCGGCAGGCTGGTGATGGAGGACGAGGTCTACAAGAACATAAAGGACGCGATCAGGAACCTCAAGGAGGCCTCCCTCAACATCAGGGAGGTGAGCGAGAACATGGCCGAGGGCTCCAGGTCTCTGCCCGACACCATGAAGCGCATCAACGAGACCTCCGAGAGGCTCGAAAAGGTCATGACCAGGCTCCAGTCCGCGACCAAGAGGGCTCCGGCCATGCAGAGGCAGGTGGAGGACGCGCTCACCGAGGTAAACCGCATTCTCAAGTCCCTGAAGAAGAGCTTTCTAATCCGGCCCAACCTTCCCGCGCAGCCCGAGCCCAGGGTCCATATTCCGGAACTCAGGGGGGTGGGGCGGTGAGAAGGCTGGTTTTGGTCTCTGTCGCGCTCTTTTTCGTGTGGGGCTGCGTCGCGCCGCAGCCCAAGGGGCCGCGCGAGAATCCCCTGGTCGCGAGGGGTATCGAGTTTCTGGCCAAGGGGAGCGAGCGGCTGGACAGGGGCTGCTTCAGCGACGCGGCCGGCGACTTCACCCTGGCCTACCAGGACTTCCAGGCCTCGGACCATCTCGGGGGCATGGCCAGCGCGCTCAACAACCTCGCGGTGGCCCACCTGAACCTGGGGGACGATCAGAAGGCCGAGCTCTTCGCGTCGAGGGCCCTGGCTCTGAACCGGAACCTCGGCGACCCCCTGGGCCAGGCGGCCAACATCTCGGTTCTCGGGGGGGTCCATCTCAGCCGGGGCGAGGACGGGGACGCGCTCAAGCTCTGGAATGACGCGCTGAAAAGCGCGAAGAATGGCCCGGCCCCGCTGAGGGCCAGGATACACAACGACATCGGCGTGGCCCTGATGCGGGCCGGGAAGTCCAAGGAGGCCAAGGAACACCTCGACACGGCCCTGGGCCTGACCCCGAACTCCGCGGCGGTGCACCTCAACCTGGGGAAGGTCGCGCGCGCGTCGGGCCAGGACTCCCGGGCTGAGGAGCTCTACAAGAAGGCCCTGGATATTGACAGGGAGAGCGGGTACGCTCCAGGGATCGCGGTGGACCTCACCGAGCTGGGGACCCTGTATCTGGAGACAAAGAGAAGGGAGGAGGCCGCGGAGCTTTTGGCCAGGGCCCTGGCCCTGAGGGAGCTTCTCAACCAGGACGCAAGGGCCGATGAACTGAGGGAGTTGCTCAGCCGCGCGGGGATGGAGGTTCGCATTCCGGGCGAGCGCGAGACAAACGTTGAGCCCCCGCCGGCCTGCCGCTAGACAAAACAAAGGGAGCCTTTCGGCTCCTGGGGCTTTTTTTATGGGGTGAGTGAGGGGACTCGAACCCCCGACCTCTTGGGCCACAACCAAGTGCTCTAACCTGCTGAGCTACACCCACCATCAACAGAAGGATAATTAACACACCCACCCCTCGTTGGCAAGGGGTAAAACAGGGACTAAAGAGGCTTTGATTTGAAGACATACCTTGTTACCGGCGCGGCCGGATTCATCGGGTTCCACGTGGCCCAAGCCCTCCTGGAGCGGGGGGAGAGGGTGGTGGGATTCGACGAGATGAACGAGTATTACGACCTCAAGCTCAAAAAGGACCGCGTGGCCCGGCTCTTCACCCGGGACAACTTCACCTTCTACGAGGAGGACCTCGCGGACGCGGAAGCGGTTGAGGGGGTCTTCGCGGACCACAAGATCGACATCATAGCCAACCTGGCCGCGCAGGCCGGGGTGCGCTACTCCCTCATCGATCCCCACGCGTACGTGCGCTCCAACCTGAAGGGGTTCATGAACCTTCTCGAGGCGGCCCGCAGGCATCCGGTGGAGAACTTTGTCTACGCGTCCAGCTCCTCGGTGTACGGCAAGACCTCCCGGTCCCCCTTCAAGGAGTCCCAGAGGGTGGACGCGCCGGTGTCGCTCTATGCCGCGACCAAGCGCGCGGGGGAGCTGATGGCCCACTCCTACCACCACATATTCAAGATTCCCCTCACCGGCCTCAGGCTCTTCACCGTGTACGGCCCGTGGGGCAGGCCCGACATGGCGCTCTTCATTTTCACCAAGGCCATTATGGAGGGCAGCCCCATAAAGGTCTTCAACCACGGCAAGATGCGGCGGGACTTCACCTACATAGACGACATTGTGGCCGGAATCCTCGCGAGCCTCGCCAACCCCTTTGAATACGAGATATTCAACCTGGGCAACTCAACCACCGTACCGCTCATGGACTTCATAGCCACCCTGGAGGAGTACCTGGGCGTTGACGCGGAGAAGGAGTTTCTTCCGCTGCAGCCCGGCGACGTGGTGGAGACCGCGGCGGACATCACCAAGGCCCGCGAGATGCTGGGCTTTGACCCCAAGATAGATATAAAAGAGGGGATCAAAAGGTTCGTGGAGTGGTACCGGGAATACTACGGTGTTTGAGGCGCGGACCCCTTCTTGGGCTTTTCCGACAGCTTGACAGGAACGTTGTCCACCAGCTCGTCCAGGGCTTCCTTGGCCATCTCCTGGAGCTTCAACCTTCTGTTGTAGAGCTTGTAGAGAGCGAACCTGCCCACCACCAGGGGCTTGTTCACCGTCACTCCCCGAAAGAAGACCTGGCCGGTCTTGAGGGACTTGAGCTCGCCCCTGAACGCGACCCTCTTGTACGCGGTCTTGGTCTTCTCGTAGGCCCCCACCCGGCTCTCATAGCCGGAGCTGGGCTCGGCCAACCCTATGTACTGGGACGACCCGAAGGGTGAGGCCGTGGGCGTCATGACCTCCAGCTCCTTCTGGCCGTACGCGAGTATCTCCACGGTGAACAGGCAGTCTATGCCCGCGGACTTGAGGCTCTCCTCAATATCATCGAGCCGGTAGATGCCGATCTCCTCGGGGAGCACCGCGTCGTGGCCCCTCTTCCTGAACTCGCTCCGCAGGTAGAACGCGGTGAAGTTCTTGTGTCCCTCTCCGCCGGTGAGGTCCCTGACCACCACCGCGATGGGGTCGCACGGCTGGGGGGTTTTGGAGACCCAGCCCGGGATGTCGGTGGACACGCTGGTCGCGCAGCCGGCTGCCAGCGCGAGGATAAGCATGAGCAGAATCAAGCGTCTCATAGTGTTCCTGTTCGGGCGAGCGTGGAAAGGGTTGAAGAATGTGAAGCCGCCTGTAGATGAGGCTCGGGCGGCGTCGCTTTAGATAACTAAATATACCACACAAACAGCGCTTTTGGGCAATGTAATTTGGCGGCAGTATAAGGGCCTGGGATGAGACCGCGCCGCGGGGCGCAAAACCCCGCGCTGCGCGCTGTCTTACTACTGCATATATAAGCCTCACCCTCACGGCCCGAAGGGGCGGGAGCGAAGGAGGGCCAATGGCCCTAGAATTGATTGCGCAGAGCTGGGCTTCGTGGCATAATCGTTGAAAAGTTTGGAAAGGAGAAGGTCTTGAGCGAGGACAAGAGGGCCCACGGTCGCACCGAGTCTTTGAACCTCACCGCGTTCGAGGTTGTCTCCGGCGACCTGCCCGAGGGGTTTCCGGGCATGGGGCGCACCCTGGACGTGTCAAAGGGTGGCATCCTGCTGGAGACCCAGATAGAGGTGCCGAAGGGAACGATCCTGACCCTGGATATCGCGGTAAAGGACGAGATCATCAAGAAGACCGGAGAGGTGGTCCACTCCAAGCCTACGGAGGAGGGGGCCTTTTCCATGGGGGTGAAGTTCGAGGAGCCCCTGGACTTCGACCCTGATCTTCCCTGAGCCTCAGACCGACACGAACTCCTCTTCCGGGAGCACCAGGCAGGTGAGCCTCCCGCCGTACACCGCACCGGTGTCTATTCCTATCTTGTTGTGCATCACCAGGGGCCGGGGCTGGACCGTGTGGCCGAAGACCACGGTCTTGCCGAAGTCGTGCTCCGAGTAGATGAAGTCCTGCCTTATCCAGACGAGGTCCTTGGGGTCCTGATCTTCCAGCGGGACACCCGGGCGGAGCCCCGCGTGCACCAGGACATAGTCCTTTAGCTCCAGGTAGGGTTTCAATGAGCCGTAAAACCGGCGGTGCTCTTCGGGCAGATCTTCGAAACTCGCGGGATAGACAAAGTCTAACCCGTAGCTCTCGAGGGTGGGGCCCCCGCCGTTGAGGAAGAAGAGGAGCTCGTTGTCCCCGCCGAGGTAGTTGAGGAACATCTCCTCGTGGTTTCCCCTGAGGAAGACGGTGGACGGGTGCTCCGCCTTGACCCGGATGAGGAGGTCCACCACCCCCTTGGGGTCGGGCCCGCGGTCCACGTAGTCGCCCAGAAAGACCATCAGGTCCCTTTCGGGGTGCGGATCAATAATCTGGAGAAGCTTCTCGATGCGGCCGAGGCACCCGTGGATGTCCCCTATGATGTAGGTGTTTGAGGCCGGCACTGTCATAAGGCTTTACCCAATCCTCCCTCTCCGGTTCACAGGCCCAGGAGCTGGAAGAGTCTGGGCTTTCGTTCATCGAGCCTGGTTATGCCTTCTTCCGTCGCGATGCGCACCGCGTCCCTGTAGTCTTCCGTGGTGAGCGCGCGGGCGATCTCGGGGTATCTGTGGGCCTGGCCGCAGGGGCGGTACTGGCTCATCACGTTCACGTAGGTGTTGGGGGAGACCTCTTTAGCCAGGAACCTCATGGCCTCCCTGGTGCCTGCGAGCCCCCCGGGCATTACCAGGTGCCTCACCAGAAGGCCCTGGTACGCGATGCCGTTCTCGTCCATGGCCAGGTCCCCCCTCTGGCGGTGCATCTCCTTTAGCGCGGCCTTCACCACCTCCGGGTAGTCCGGCGCGGTGCAGAACCTCTCCGAGAGCTCCGGGTCCATGAACTTGAGGTCAGGCATGTAGATGTCGAACACGCCCTCCAGGAGCTTCAGGGTCTCCACCTTGTCGTAGCCCCCGGAGTTGTAGACCAGCGGCACCTTGAGCCCGAGCTCCACCGCTCCCACAAGCGCGGTGAGTATCTGGGGCACCACATGGGTGGGGGTGACAAAGTTTATGTTGTGGCAGCCTATCCTCTGGAGCTCCACCATTATGCGGGAGATGGTCTCGTCCTCTGCCTCCACCCCCGCGCCCCCGTGGCTTATCTCGTAGTTCTGGCAGAAGACGCAGAGCAGGTTGCAGTGGGTGATGAATATGGTTCCTGAGCCGTTTTTCCCCACCAGCGGCTCCTCCTCCCCGAAGTGCGCGTTGTAGGAGCTGACCCTGGCGAGCCTCCCGGTCTCACAGAATCCTTTTTCGCCCTCAACGCGGTTCACCCCGCACTCCCGCGGGCAAAGGGTGCAATAAGCCAGGCTTTCCACCGCGCTCTGGGCTCTTCTCTGCAACTCTCCGGTCTTGTGGAGCTCGAGGTATGAGGCCTGCATCGCGAAATCTCCCCCCGGTTTGAAAAAGAGACAGGGTTTGTTGGTGAAACGGGACTGTTTACACTAAAATGGTTTCAATCCGGCTATTGATACATAATACAATCTGGCTGACCCTCAAGACAAGAATTATGGGCCTGGAGGACGGGCCATGGAAGCGCGCGGCGAGAAGATTC
>JARFUL010000184.1 GCA_029289015.1 Syntrophobacteria bacterium
CCGATGGATAGCAATACGACACGGCCCTATACCTCCTTCATAAATTCGGGCCGCCGGTCCCCTTTGCCCCGCGGCCCAAAAAGAACAACCGCAGGGCCCCTGGGGCTACCTGCGGTCCGTGTTTTAAATTTTTACTGGCTAAATCAAGCGGCACGCGGGCATACCCCGGCGGGGCGCCACCAGCACCACCAATAAGAGCTCTGCCCGTAAGTTGTATGCATCATAAAAAGTGCCTCTTGAGGAATGTCGCATTTGATGGTAGAAAGAAGCCTGGTATTTTGTCAAGATAAATTTTGCCCTGAGTTCCAACGGGGCCGCGGCTGCCCACGGCCTGTTGCTGCCCGGCCCTAAAATAGCAACCATAACGGAGGTAACAAGTGGCCAGACACAAGAGACACGAACGCAAAAGGGAGATAGCGAGAAGGCGTAGGCGGAAAAAGAAGCGCAAGAAAGAGATGCTAAAAGAGAAGACGGCTAAATCCAAGTAGGAGCGATAAGACAGTGGCCAAAAAGCTCTGGGACAAGGGTTACGGGCTCGCGCCCGAGGTGGAGCTCTTCAGCGCGGGGGAGGACCATATCCTCGACATGGACCTTCTCCCCTACGACTGCCTTGGGTCCATGGCCCACGCGAAGATGCTGGCGAAGATCGGCATCCTGACGACCGAGGAGGCGGAGCTTCTGAGGGAGGAGCTCGTGGCCATAATGCGGTCCTGGGCCAGGGGGGAGTTCTCCATATCCCTAGAGGAGGAGGACGTGCACACCGCGGTGGAGAACCTGCTCACAGGAGCGCTGGGCGACCTGGGAAAGAAGATCCACACCGGCCGCTCCCGCAACGACCAGGTGCTCGTGGACCTGAGGCTCTACACCAAGGACCGGCTTTTGACCATATTCTTCCGGGCCGTTGACCTGGCAAAGGGGCTCATAGAGAAGGGCATAGCCCACAGGTTCGCGCCCATCGCGGGGCGCACCCACACGAGAAGGGCCATGATCTCCACCGTGGGGCTCTGGCTGGGCTCCTTCGCGCAGGCGATGCTGGACGACCTCGTTTTGATGGACGCGGCCTACAGGATGAACGACACCTGCCCCCTGGGCGCGGCCGCGGGGTTCGGGGTGAACCTCGACCTGGACCGGGAGCTCACCGCGGAGCTTCTCGGGTTCTCCGGGGTCCTGGGCAACGTGGCCTACGTGAACCTGAGCCGGGGCAAGACCGAGGGTGCGGTGCTGGCCGCGCTGACCCAGGTGGCTGCCGACCTCTCCAGGCTCGCGGCGGACCTGATCCTCTACTCCGCGGAGGAGTACCGCTACATCGAGCTGCCGGACGAGCTGTGCCCGGGAAGCTCCATCATGCCCCAGAAGAAGAACCCCGACCCCCTGGAGCTCATCCGGGCCCGCTCCGCGACGGTTTTGGCCTCCTACCTCAACGTGATGGAGGTGGTGCGGTCCCTCACCTCCGGCTACCACCGGGACCTCCAGGAGACCAAGGGGCCCTTCATGCGCTCGATAGATATGGTGGACTCCTGCCTCGTGGTGGCCTTGGAGGTGGTGAATAAGATGGAGGTGAACGAGGACGCGCTGAAGGCCCACCTGAGCCCGGAGCTCTTCGCGACGGACAGGGCAATGGACCTGGCGAAGGAGGGGATGCCCTTCAGGGACGCGTACCGCAAGGTCGCGGCGGAGCTCCATGAGATAGACGCGGCCGACTTCGAGGCCGCGATACTCAATAAGGCCCACACCGGCGGCCCCGGGAACCCCGGGCTCGAGGACGCGCTGGCCGAGGTCGAGGCCTGGGAGAAGGAGATTGAAGCCAGGGCCGAGGGGTTTTACTCCGCGCTCTCAAGCCTGGCCCGGGTGGATTTCCCCGGGGGGCTCTACGAATAATATGCAATTCGATATTGCTATTGTGAATGTATAGTTAAAATAAAAAGTTAAAGTAACAGATTAGGTTTGATCCATTAGGGTCGAGATAAACGAAAAGTCCATAGAGCTCGTGCGGGGCGACATCACCGAGATGGCCACAGGCGCGATCGTGAACGCGGCGAACAAGGAGTTGATCCTCGGCGCGGGGGTCGCGGGCGCGATCAAGAAGAAGGGCGGGCCCAAGATCCAACAGGAGTGCAACGCAATACGCGGCACCCATGTGGGCGGCGCGGTCATCACCACAGGCGGCGACCTCAGGGCGAAATACGTGATCCACGCGGTGGGCCCCAGGATGGGGGAGGGTGACGAGGACGAAAAGCTCAGGTCCGCGACCCTGGAGAGCCTTAAGAGGGCCCACGAGAAGGGGCTGAAATCCATAGCGTTTCCCGCGATCTCAACGGGAATATTCGGCTTCCCCAAGGAGAGGTGCGCGAAGATAATGCTTACTGCGGCAAGAGAGTTCCTTGGCCGCGAGAGTTCGGTGGAGCGGGTGGTCTTCTGCCTCTACGGAGAAGAGACGCATCGTGTGTTTCTTGAGGAAATAGAAGGCTTAGTCTAGTTCGCCCCGGAGCTCCCCCCACTCCTCGTCACCGAACCTCCGCACCTCTTCGCCCTCGGAAAAGAGAATCGACGCCTCGGTGTCCTCGGTCATGAGCCTGCCCCCCTGGATGGGAGGCACCGCGAGGTAGATGCCGTGGCTGTGCCCCAGCCAGAGCACCACGTCCACGTCATCCACGTCTTCCAGCATCTGCGCGAACCTGTAGTTGTTCAGCCTGGCCCGGCCCTTGAGCCTCCTCACCCCTTTTTTGTCCGTATAGACCGTTATCACGATATCGAAGAGCCCAAGCCTGTGCTCCCCCGACTTGAGAAGGCCGTCCTCAACGTAGTAGCTTCCCTCTTTTAATGGTACCATGGAGGTACTCCCTGAAGTAGCGTGGTTGAAAGCTGCCAGGGACCTATGATAACCCAAAGGCACGAAATGGCAAGCAGACATCAAGAGCTGGCCTTTCTCTGCCGCAGGCACCGGGTGGGCTACCTCTCGGCGTTCGGGCCCCGGGCAAAAGCGGCCGAAGGGCTTTTGAGCGGCCAAACCGTTGATGTTCCACCGGAAAGCGGCTTCGTGCTGGCCGTCGCGTTCGAGGAGTTCTTCCCCGAGGAGAACAGGCTCTCCGAGGAGCCTCTCAGGAGGGGGCTCAGCAGGATATTCAGCCCCCATCCGGTTGATCTCGTCTTTATGGAGGAGCAGC
>JARFUL010000185.1 GCA_029289015.1 Syntrophobacteria bacterium
GAGAATAGCCGGGGTGAGAGAGAGGGTAAGGGCCGCGGCCTCCCTCGCGGTGGGCCGGCTGAAGGGGGAGCGAGCCAAAGACGCTCCTGGCGGCGGGACCTTGCAAACCGATATAATCCGTCTGGCAGGGGGCGAAAACGTGTTCGGACACATCAAGGGCTGGCCCAAGCTGAACGTGGAGGCGGTGCTCAAGGCCCGGCCCGAGGTGCTGATAATCGTGGGCATGGAGCGCCAGAAGGACCCCGCGTCAGCCCGGGACCGGTGGCTCCTGTGGCCGGAGATCCCCGCGGTGCGTGCCGGCAGGGTGCACCTGGTGGAGTCGAACCTCTACGACAGGCCCTCCCCCAGGGTCGTGGAGCTCCTCGAAGAGGTGGCCCGGCTCCTGCACCCGGAGATATTCCGCCGTTGAGGAGACCATGGTAGCCACTCCCAAGAGAACCGCGCTCCTGATAGCCTCGCTGGCCGCGCTCTTCGCGGCCGTGGCCGCGGCCTCCCTCGCGGTGGGGCCGGTAAAAGTTGATGTGTTCAAGCTCCTTGGCCGCGCGCTCAGCCCCACGGACAGGGCCATCCTCCTCAAGATACGTCTGCCCAGGATACTGCTGGGCGGGCTGGTGGGAGGGGTTCTGGCCGCGGGCGGGGTGGTCTTCCAGGCGGTCTTGAAGAACCCCCTGGCCGAGCCCTACATCCTGGGGCTCTCCTCCGGCGCGGCGGTGGGCGCGATCGCGTCCATCCTCATGGGGCTCTCGCTCTTCCCCCTGGGGTTCGGGTTCGCGTTCATAGGCGGCGCGGTCACCATCGTTTTGGTGCTGGCCATTGCCAGGGGGTCGGGAGGGTCCTCCACCACCACCATTATCCTGGCCGGGGTCATAGTAAACGCGTTCTTCGGTGCGCTGATCATGCTCCTCGTCTCCCTGACCCAGGACGAGCGGATCCACACGATACTCTTCTGGCTCATGGGCGACCTGGGCAGGGCGTCACTGAGCGAGGTGGCCCTGGCCGCGGCCCCGGTGGCCCTGTCCATCTGTGCGCTGTGGGCGCTGGCCAGACCCATGAACGTCATGTCCACCGGGGAGGAGACCGCGTTCTACCTGGGGGTGGAGGTGGAGAAGGTCAAGGTCCTGCTTCTCGTAATAGCCTCCCTCATGACCGGCACCGTGGTCGCGCTCGCGGGGGTAATCGGGTTCGTGGGGCTCATTGTTCCCCACATCCTGAGAAGGGTGCTGGGCCCGGACAACCGCCTGCTCGTGCCCTCGTCCTTCTTCTTCGGGGCCTCCTTCCTGGTGGCCTGCGACACCCTGGCCAGGTCCCTCACCCTCTATGAGCTCCCAGTGGGCGTGGTGAGCGGGCTTCTGGGCGGGCCCTTCTTCCTCTACATTTTAGCCTTCAGGAGGGCCGGGTGATGGTGCGCGCGCAGGATGTCAGGTTCTCCTACGGGGAGGTGGAGGTGCTGAGAGGGGTGAGCCTCTCTCTGAGCAAGGGGGAGCTCCTCGGCATGGTGGGGCCCAACGGCTCGGGCAAGACCACCCTCCTTAGGATCATCAGCGGGTTCTTGAAGCCGGGCTCCGGCCGGGTCCTTCTGGGTAGCGAGGAGGTGGCCCGCCTGGGCCGCAGGGAGGTCGCGAAGAGGGTCGCGGTGGTCCCCCAGGAGGAGGGTTGGGACTTCGGGTTCACCGTGGGCCAGACCGTGCTCATGGGCCGCCACCCGCACCAGGGGCTTCTCTCCTTCGACACGCCGAAGGACCTGGGCGCGGCGAAAAGGGCCATGGCCATGGCCGGCCTCGAAGAGCTGATGGACAGGCCGCTCAATATGCTCTCTGGAGGGGAGCGCCGCAGGGTGCTTCTCGCGCGGGCCCTGGCCCAGGAGCCCAGCGTGCTGCTCATGGACGAGCCCACCGCGTTCCTGGACCTCAAACACCAGGTGGAGCTCTTTTCCCTGGCCAGGTCCCTTTCCGAGGAGGGAGGCCTCGCCTGCCTCCTGGTGAGCCACGACCTCAGCCTCACCGCGAGGTTCTGCCACACCCTGGTGGTGCTGAAGGACGGCCTCGTGCATGCCGCGGGGCCCCCGGGCGAGGTGCTCACCAACGAGCTGGTTCGGGAGGTCTACGGAGTGGAGGCCAGGGTGGGGCACGACCCGGAGACCGGGGCGTTGCATATCAGTGTTCTAGGCCCATCAAAGGGGGTGTAAAGAGTTATGTGGAATCTTATTGACAGGGGCGGGCCGGTGATGATCGCGCTTGCCGCGTGCTCCTTTGTCTCCCTTACCATAATCATAGAGCGGGTGATCTTCTGGGTGCGGGTCAGCCGCAGGAGGAAGCCCCACCTGGTCAACCGGTTGCTGGACCTCGCGGCCAAGGGCCGGTTCGGGGAGATCGAGAAGCTGAAGGAGGCCTCCTCCGACTATGTGGCCAGGGTGCTCTACTGCGGGATCCTCCACCGGCACTACTCCCTCAGGGACGCGCTGATCATGGCCGGGGACCAGGAGCTCAACTCGATGCGCCGCTACATGTTGGTTCTGGACACCATCATCACCCTGGCCCCGCTTTTAGGGATCCTGGGCACGGTCCTGGGGATAATCGAGTCCTTCGACTTTCTGGGCGACGCCCATATCCATGACCCTCGCGCGGTGACCGGCGGCATAGCCCAGGCGCTCATCACCACCGCGGCCGGGCTCACCATAGCCATATTCACCCTGATCCCCTACAACTACTTCCGCTCCAACCTGAGCCGGGCCAGCGAGGAGATGGATAGGTGCGGGACCAACCTGGAGATCGTCACCAACAGGCTCAACAACGACAAGGCCAGGGAGGGCCGCGCGCGATGAGGCTCAAGAGGGACGAGAGACCCACCAGGCTGGAGATGATTCCCCTTCTGGACGTGGTGTTCCTCCTTCTGGTCTTCTTCATCTACGCGATGCTCTCCATGGTGGTCCACCGGGGCCTTCCGGTGAACCTGCCGAAGTCCGCGACCGCGAGCGACGCCAGGAAGGACCACCTCTCCATCACCGTGACCCGCGAGGGGGCCTTCATTTTTGAGGGGCGGCAGGTGAACCAAATGGCTCTGGTCAAAAGGCTTAAGAAGGCCAGGTCTGCGCGGCCAAACATCACGGTCTTCATATTCGGGGACAGGAGGGCCCCCTACGACGCGGTGGTAAAGGGTCTCGACTCGGTGAGGATCGCGGGGATAGCGCGGGTCTCCCTTGAGACCGAGGAGAAGGGGGACTGATGGTTCTCAGGGGTGAACTCTCCGCCGCGAGGGACCTGGCCGGGCCCGCGGCGCTGGCCCTTATCTTCCACGCGCTCTTGCTGTTTTCGCCGCTCTCCGGGCTCAAGGGGCCGCTCTCTACCCGCGTCCGGGGGCCCATTACCGTGGTGGTGGGCATGACGCGGGCCGCGAAAAAGGTTGCTCCCGCGCCGGCTCTTAAGAGGCCCGAGCCCGTGTCCAGGCCCGCACCCAGGAAGAAGCCCCCCCCGAAACCCGAGCCTTTGGTAAAAAAGAGCCCTGTGAGGCCCAAGAGGCCCGCGAGCGCGGTAAGCGCAAGGGAGGAGATGCCCGGGAGCGCACCCCCCGCGGCCGCGCCGCGCGTTTCCGGGCCCAGGGAGGAGGGCGGCCGGGTCAAGGCCGCGCGTCCGGGGGATATTGGGGACGCGGGGGACGCGGCTCTTGCGGCCAAGCCAGCCGCGGCCGCCGCCAGGCCGGAGGGGACGGACAAAGGACGCGCGGTTTTTGCGGTGGCCCGGCCGAACTACCTGGTGAACCCCACCCCACCCCACCCCACGTCGGCCCCCAGAAGGGGATAACACGGCCCCCGACGCCGTGCGGTCAGCGTGTACAGCGAAGGCAGACCCACCAAAGTGGAGGTTGCCAGGTCATCGGGGCACAGCTCCCTGGACAGGGCCGCGCTGCGCGCGGTGAAAAAATGGGTCTTCACCCCCGCGAAGAGGGGGAAAAGGCCCGTGGCCAGCCGGGTTCAGGTGCCCGTGACCTTCAGGCTCTCGCAATAGCCCTTCCCTTTACCTCTCTTAGCCCCCTAAACTTTACGCGGCAACCGGCCGATAATACCTTGTTTTGGGCTCCCTGAGGGGGCTATCTTTCGGGATATCCATCAGCAGCAGCTGGGGATAGCTCACCAGCCCGCCGAGGATGTTGTTGAGATCGTGGGCCACCCCTCCCGCGAGGGTTCCTATGGCCTCCATCTTCTGGGACCTGGAGAGCCGGGACTCTAGGCCCTCTCTTCCTCCGCGCGCTTGCGCTCCGTGATGTCCCGCACCACGGCCAGGAGGCGCTCCTGGCCTCCGATCACGGCATGCCTCAGGCTCACCTCCACCCAGAAGAGCTCCCCCGAGGCGTTCTTGGATATCCATTCAAAGAGCTGGGGCTCACCCCGGGCCGCCTTGCGGATCCATTCGAGCGCGTCCTCCTGGGTGTAGGGCGGCTCGCCGGAGCTTATGTCCCCCACGGTGAGCCGCGTGGCCTCCTCGTGTGAGTAGCCGTACATCTCGCCCATCTTCCGGTTTACGTCGAGGATCTCCCCTGTGGAGATATCATGGACGAAGATCGCGTCATTGGCCGCGTTGAAGATCGCGCGGTAGTTGGCCTCCGATGCCTTAAGCGCGTCCTCGGTCCTCTTTTGCTCCTTGATCTTGGCCTGGAGCTCCTCATTGGCCTCTGCCAGCTCCCGGGTCCGATCTTCCACCCGTTTCTCAAGGGACACATGGACCGCGTGCAGCTTCGCGGCCAGGGTGTTGAAGCTCGAGGCCAGCACGCTTATCTCGTCCCGGCCGCCCACCTCCACGGGAGAGATCGGCGCTTTTCCCTCACTTAGGGCCGCGCGCTCAAAATGGCCCGTAATATCCACAAGCCGCCTGGTCACCACGTAGCGAAACGCCACAAAGATAGACCCAAAAAGCAGAAAAAGCCCTGTGGCCACGGTGAATATCTGCCCCGTGGCCTCGGAGCGCAGCGCGGCGTTCACCTTGGCCATGGGAATGGCCACCGTGTCCAGGGCCACATCACCGATGGAGCGGTCAAAGCCCGCGACGGCTCCATACCTCTTTGTCAGGGACATGGGGGCATGCTCGGGGTTGCCGTGGCACCTAAGGCAGCTCTTCTTCATGCGTCTCGGGCTGAAGTGGGCCCAGTACTCCAGGCCGTCCATCTCGATCCGTCCGACCCAGCTTTTGGCCTGGGGGTCTTTTTTGAAGTGCCGGATGATCTCTATCTCCTGAGGCCCCGCCCGGTTGGTCGGGTTTCTGGGGTTTTCCGCGGAGAACTTTATTATGTAATCCGGGAACTTTTTGCGGACCTTGTCGAAAATCCGGCGAGCCACAAAAGAGGTGGACATTGTCTCGGGAATGAACTCGTCCTCCCCCACCATCTCCTGCATGACCGGCCTCACGCTGGTGCCGATGTAATCGCGAATCGCAAGGTTAAACTCGAGAGCAAGGTCCGCCTGGCGCGCGGTCAGCTCCTTGATGTGGGAGCTGGCCACGGACCAGGTCCGGCTGAAGATAAAGCCCGAAAACGCGATCGCGAAGACCCCCACAGCAATCAGGAATTTGGTGCTCAAACTTCTCATGCCGTCACCTCCTGCACATTATTGATATTCCGGCGCCCCGGGTTCAGGGGCTGACAACCGTCAATCACTATATCAGATTTCCGGGCAATCTATGATAAGTTTCGGAGGTTAGCCTGTGGTGGGGGGGGCCGACTTTGGCCTGGAGCCGGCCAGGAGGACGTGGATATCCTCCACGATCATGTAGAGGGAGGGCACCAGCAGAAGGGTTATGCCCGTGCCGAAGAGCACGCCGAACCCCAGGCTTATGGCCATGGGAATGAGGAACTGGGCCTGGAGCGAGCGCTCCATCAGCATGGGGGTGAGCCCCGCGAAGGTGGTGAGGGAGGTTAAAATGATGGCCCTGAAGCGGAGCGCGCCCGCGCCGGTGATCGCGTCGTGCGCGTTGGCCCCTTTTTTGCGGAGCCGGTCCGTCGCGTCTATCAGCACCAGAGAGTCGTTCACCACAACGCCGGCCAGCCCCACGATGCCGAACAAGCTGAGAAGGCTGAGGTTGTGCCCCATGATCAGGTGCCCGAACACCGCGCCCACCAGGCCGAAGGGTACGGCCGCCATGACCACGAAGGGCTGGGAGAAGGACCTGAGGGGGATGGCCAGGAGCGCGTAGATCCCGAAGAGCGCGATAATGAAGCCCCGCATCACGTCGGCCAGAGACTCCCTTTGCTCCTTGCCCTCTCCCTCGATGGAGTATCTCAGGCCGGGGTAGCGGTTCTTCAGCTCGGGCAGAAACCGGCTCGCGAGCTCCTTTCGCACCTCGTTCGCGTTGGTCTTGGTCTCGTCCACGTCCCCGGTGACCTTTATGACCCTCCTGCGCTGGGCCCTCTCGATGGACGCGTATCCCTGCTCCATCTTCACCTGGGCCACCTGGTTGAAGGGCGTCTTCGAGCCGTCCGGCGTGCGGATGCGCATCTCCTCCACGTTGGCCAGAGACCTGCGCTCCGCTTCCGGGTAGAGGACCATTACCTTGACCTCGTCCTGGTCCCGCTGCAACCTGAGCGCCTCCGCGCCGTAGAACGCGTGGCGCACCTGCTGGGCCAGCTCGTTGAGGGTAATTCCCAGGCTGCGGGCCGCGGGCTTGAGCTTGAGCTGCATCTCATCCTTGCCCTGCATGAAGCTGTCGCCCACGTCGAAGACCCCGGGATACCCCTTCAGCTCGTCCTCCAGCTCCTTGGCCGCGTCCATCAGCTCTTCGTGGTCGTCCAGGGAGAGATGCACCTCAATGGGGTTGCCCGCGCTGAAGAGCTCGCTCCTGAAGTAAAGCGCCTCCGAGTCCGGTATGGGGCCCACCCTGTCCCGCCAGAGCGCGGCCAGCCTGTTTGCGCTCACGTCCCGCTTTTCACCCTCGAGAAGCTGGAGCCTCACCTGGGCCAGGTGCCCCCCGGCCCGGGGCCCCGCGGCCATGGGCCCGCGGCCCCGTGAGTGGCGTCCCACCGTGGTTATGCTGTACTCAAAGAGCGGGGGCTCGTCTTTGGGCCTCTCGCGCTCCACCTGAGCGATCACCTCTTTGCCCGCGCTCTCGATATGGGAGGCCAGGTCCGCGGTATGCTCCACCGGCGTGCCCGCGGGCATGGTGAGGTAGCAGGTCAGGGTGTCGCTCTCCACCTTGGGGAACAGGGTGAACTTGACCCAGCCGGCCCTCCAGATCCCCAGGGTGAAGAGGAGCATCATTATGCCCAGGGCCACCGTCGCGTAGCGCCACCTCACGCAGAATTCCACCAGGGAGGAGTAGGGGCCGCGGATGAACCACCTCAGACACCTGGACGGGAGCTTCTCCCGCTCGGTGCGGCCCGCGTCATACTTCGAGTGGGCCAGGTGGCAGGGCAGCACGAGAAGGGACTCCACCAGGGAGCCCATGAGCACCACGATCACCACGATGGGGATGTTGCGCATGATCTTGCCCATGGTGCCCGTGCCCAAAAGAAGCGGCCAGAAGGCCACCACCGTGGTGAGCACCGCGAAGATCACGGGCCTGCCCACCTCCACCGCTCCCTCCACCGCTCCCTCGAGCCCCTTTATTCCCTCGTCGTGTTTGCGGAAGATGTTCTCCCCCACGATTATCGCGTCGTCCACCACGATGCCCAGCACCGTTATGAACGCAAAGAGCGAGATCATGTTGATGGACACGTCGAGGTGGGGAAGGACCCAGATGCCCGCGGCAAAGGAGATGGGAATCCCCAGGGTGACCCAGAACGCGAGCCTCAGGTTGAGAAACATCCCCAGTAAGATGATCACCAGGATGAGCCCCAGGGTCATGTTCCTGAGGAGCAGGTTGATGCGGCTCTTCAGGATCGCGGAGCGGTCCTTGTAAAAGCTGATATCCACCCCCGCGGGCAGGCTGAGCCGGGTCTCCACGATGTATTTCTTGACCGTGGCCGCGACGTCCAGCGCGTTTTGGTCCGCGACCCGGTAGACCTCGATAAGCCCGGCCAGCTTGCCCTGGAACCTCGTCTGGAGGTCAATGTCCTCGAAGTCGTCCTTGAGGTTGGCTATCTGGGCCAGGGTGACCTTTGAGCCGTCGGCCCGGGTGATCACGGCCACGTCTTTATAGTCCGCGGCATAGTACCGCCGCCCCTTGGTCCGGACGAGTATCTCGCCCCCCAGCGTCTTCACCGACCCCGCGGGAAGGTCCAGGCTGGCCCGTCTTACCTTGTCCGCCACCTGGCCGAGGGTGAGCCCGTAGCGCCTGAGGGTCTGCTCCGAGACCTCGATGTGAATCTCGCTCTTGCGCACGGACGCGAGCTCTGCGTAGGTGATTCCGGGCAGGTTGGTTATGTCGTCCTTTATCTTTTCGGTGAGGTGCTTGATGGTGGACTCCGGCGCGTCGCCGTAGACCGCGACGCTG
>JARFUL010000186.1 GCA_029289015.1 Syntrophobacteria bacterium
GGCCTGGCGACAGGGCCAAGAGGGCCGCGAGGGCCGAAAAGGACAGGGAGTTCTTCCTCAAGACCTACCTCCCCCACTACTTCCATCTAGATTTCGCGCGCTTCCACAGGGAGTGGCTCGAACTGGCAAGCATTGAAAACGAGCTGGTGCTGGTGGCCGCGCCCAGGGAGCACGCGAAGTCCACCCTCTTCACCTTCGGCCTCGTGCTCCACGCGCTCCTCTTCAGGACGAAACGTTTCATCCTGATAGTCTCCGACACCGAGGACCAGGCCGCGGGGTTCACCCTCCCCGTAAAGATGGAGCTGGAGGAGAACCCCCGGATACTCCACGACTTCGGTCTGCTCAGGGGATATCCCTTCAAGGACGGGGACTTTGTCACCAGGACAGGGGTCCGGGTCAAGGCCAGGGGCAGGGGCCAGAAGGTCCGGGGGCTCAAGTTCAGGCAGTTTCGGCCCGACATGGCGGTGGTGGACGACTTTGAGAACGACGAGAACGTGAGAAGCCCCAGGCTGGTGAAGGAGGGGATGGACTGGCTTCTCGGCGCGGTGCTGGGCTCCTTGGCCCCGAGGTTCCAGATGTTCATGGTGGGCAACATCTTCGCGAAGGGCTCTATTTTGGCCCTGCTCATGGCCGTGAAGGACAGCGCGGGCGAGCCTCTTTACACCTCGAGGGTCTATCGCGCGCTCACCGACGAGGGGGAGCCGCTGTGGCCGCAAGCGTGGCCCGAGGAGAGGTTAGAGAAGAGAAAGAGGCTCATGGGGTCCCTCAGGTTCAACCGGGAGATGATGAACCGGGTGACCGACGAGTCCGGCGCGATACGGCCCGGGTGGGTCAGGTACTACGGCCCCGAAGAGATAGGGGGAAGGAATCTCAGGGTCGCGTCCTTCCTCGACCCTTCAGCTACCTCCGGCGCGACGGGCGACTTCAAGGCCATAGTCACCGTGGGCCTTGAGCCCGAAACAAGCGTATTCTACGTGCTCCACGCGTGGATAAGAAGGGGCTCCATCCGCGAGATGCTGGACGCGGCCTGGGCGATTCAGCGGGAGTACGGGGGCAGCTTCGGGGTGGAGGTGAACATGCTGGAGGACTTTCTCATCCGCGCGTTCGAGGACTATGCAAAGGAGCAAAACGCGTGGCTGCCCGTCACCAGGGTGCGCCACAGGACCCAAAAGCGCGCGCGAATCCTGGGCGCGATCCAGCCGCTCATGGAGTTTGGCCGCCTGAGGTTCCAAAGGGGCCACTCGGACCAGGACGTTCTGGTTGAGCAGGTTGTCTACCTGGACGACAAAACGGTCCACGACGACGGCCCGGACGCGCTCTGTGGCGCGCTCAATATGCTCAGGGAGCGCGGGCCGACCATCTACTAGCCCGCGCGGGCCAAGCCTCTTCACTTTAACCTTGTCTTCGCCCATAGCGGACACCTCCTTACATGACTCTAATTACATGCACTCAGGTGTCCAATGCAATTGTAGACCGGGGGACTGGGTACATATTGACAAAGAGCTATATGACAAATGTCTTGACCCGAGGGATTACCGAAAACTTTCATTTCGATGATAATTTGCCTTTATCTTAAAGCCAGCAAGACCATTGATAATCAGGCCCTCTCGTTCAAGAGCTCCCCCAGTGCGTCGAGGTGGGCCTTCTCGTCGTCCGCTATCTTGAAAAGAATCTCTTTCGCGTCCTCGTTTTCTGCTTTTTGTGAGTAGCGCAGATAAAGGTCCAACGCCTGGGCCTCGAGCATCATGGCCACGTTGAGCGCGCCCACTGCGTCCGCCAGGGCCTCCTCGTTTCGGGCCAGAAACTCCTCCGAAGTAAAGCCCCCCTCCATCATCTCGGGGGCCAGCGCGTCCTCAAAGGAGGCCCGGCTCAACTCCTCCCCGGAAGCGGCCAGGTACAGCTCGAAGACCCTGTCCTTGTGCAGCTCCTCCGCGCGGGCCAGGGTGTCGAAGAGCTTGAGCAGTTCTTCGTCGCCGGGCCCGGCTGCCATCTCGG
>JARFUL010000187.1 GCA_029289015.1 Syntrophobacteria bacterium
CTCGAGCTTCTCGGCAAGGCGAGGGAGTTGGCCCGGGACGCGGGACGCGAGGTGTGCGGCCTCCTTCTCGGCAGCGGGATAGCCGGGCTCACCGACCAGCTCTTTCTCCACGGCGCCCAGCGGGTGATTGTCGCGGAGGACCACCGCCTAGAGCCCTACAGGCTCATGCCCTACGTCTCGGTGCTGGAGAGGCTGTGCCGCGAGAGGAACCCTGACGCGGTGCTCTTCGGCGCCACCTCAATGGGCGTGGAGCTGGCCCCGAGGCTCGCGGCCAGGGTGAAGACCGGGCTTTCCGCGCACTGCATAGACCTGAAGATGGACGAGGATGGAAACCTCCTGCAGATGGTGCCGGGATGGGGAGGGGGTGTGGTGGCCACCATAAAATGCCCGGACCATCGCCCCCAGATGGCCACGGTAATGCCCGGGGTCTTCAGGAAGAAGAGTTACCCTGACGGCAAGGGGGAGGTGCTCACCCACGACCCGGGGGACGATCTTGAGACCTCCGGCCCCAGGGTGCTCGAGGTCCACAGGGAGGAGCCCAGGGGTGTTCCCCTGGATAAGGCGGAGGTCGTGGTCTCCGGCGGCTGGGGCATCGGGGGCGAGGAGGGCTGGGAGCTCGTGGAGGAGCTGGCTGAGGTCCTGTGCGGAGCCGTGGGAGCCACCAGGCCGCCCGTGGATGAGGGGTGGGCCAGGGAGGACCAGATGATAGGCCAGAGCGGCAAGGTGGTGAGGCCCCGCCTCTATATCGGGGTGGGCATCTCGGGAATGATGCACCACGTGGTGGGCATGGACGAATCCGGGTATATAGTGGCCATAAACACCGACCCCAGGGCCCCCATCTTCGAGATATCCGATCTTATGGTGGTGGGTGACTACAGGGTGATCCTTCCCGCGCTGATAGAGGAGATCAAGAAAAGGCGGTTTGGGGGCGCAGACCCGGACCGGTGCGAGGTCACCGAATAGAAACCCGGACAATCTTAGGATAATATTTTATCAGGCGCCTGAGAGTGGGGCGCTTTTTATATTCCAGCCCCTCCAGTTCCGTTCAAAGGGCCCTTCCACGTGTCTCCCTATAACCTTAGCTCTAGATGAAGAACCCCAGGATATATTTCCCCGCGACGAACAAAACGCAGCCGCTAAGTATCAGCTTTATGGCCCGCGCGGGGACATACTTCTGGCAGCGGGCCCCCAGGTACATGCCTGCAACCCCGCCCGCGCCGAAGAGGATGCCGAGGCGCCAGTCCGGCGCGACGGAGGTGCCCTGGTAGAACTGCGCGAGCACCTGATAGAACACGACCCCGGCAACCGAGGTTACGAAGGTGCCCATGAGCGCGGCGCCTGCAACAACGTAGACGGGCAGCGCCATGAAAGCCACAAAGAAGGGCGCGATGATGGAGCCTCCGCCTATGCCGTATATGCCCCCGATGATTCCCACTGTAAAGCACAGAACAAAGACCAGTGAGGGAGAAAACGAGAACCGTTCCCCCAGGTAGGTGAACTCGACCCCCCTGAGGGAGAACCTGCTCTCAGTAACCACAGCCGCGGGCCCGCTCTCGCGGTGCCTGCCCCTGCCTGCAATTGTGGCCTCCTGCTTCTTTTGCGCGGCATCGAGAACGAGTCTGATTCCTATGTAGACAAGGACAAGGCCCACGAAAAACTTGAAGTTCCTGGGGTCGGTAAGATACTCTATCCTCACCCAGGCCCCGATGAACACCCCCGGCAGGGTCCCGATTATCACCGCCCAGGTGAGCGGCCAGACCATGCGCCCCTCCCTGATGTAGCGGTACACGCCACTCGGGATAGCCACAACGTTGAAGACCTGGTTGGTGGCGCTGACGGATGGAGCGGTGTAGCCCAGTATGCTCACCTGGAAAGGCAGGAGCAGAAAAGCGCCGGACACTCCCCCCATGGAGGTGAAGAAAGAGACCACAAGAGCCACCAGGGGCGGCACAAGCGGATTGACTTCAATTCCGGAAACAGGAAAATACCACGCTGCCATCAAACAGACCCCTTCCCTTTAGAGGGCAAATCAAAACATGATACTCGCGGCTGAGATCCCAAACCGGATGCGGAAGGTGGTAATTCTCAACCCCATCTATTTAATATATCGCAACAAACATGCCCCGGCATTAACAGGGCCCGGTGCGGGTAAATACCATAAATAATGGATAAATAGGCCATTATTTGGGGGTATATTTCCAGGCTGAGTTTAGTTTGATGTCAATATTCTTTGCGAAATGTAAAAACCCGGGCTCAGTTGCGGGGTACCTAGCCCGGGCGGTTTACCAGGTAGATGCCGGTGCCCACCAAAACCATCCCCACCCAGACCATCGCGGTCACCGGCTCCGAGAGGATGAGCGCGCCCAGGATAATGCCGAAGAGCGGGGTGAGGAAAGTGAAGGATGTGAGCCCGCTCACCGCGAAGCGCCGGATCATCCAGAACCACAGAAGATAACTGAACGAGGCCACCACGAAACACTGGTACCCGAACGCGGCCAGGATCATGGGGGTGAGCCGGGGCCCCTTAAGGCCCTCCAGCAGGACCCAGCCGCCGAAGAGGACCGGCATGGAATAGAAGAGCTGGGCAAAGAGGGTCTGGTGGTGGGTCACGTCCCTGATCTGGTCGATCTTCTTGATGTAGAGCGTGGTCGCGGCCCAGAGAACCGCGGCGCCAAGCTCCATCAGGTCTCCTATCCAGTAGTCTTTGGGGAGCTTTGCGGACCCGGAGCCGAACACGGCCAGCACCCCTGCAAAGGCCAAGATCAGCCCCACCACCTTCGGGGGGGTCAGCCTGTCGCCCCTGAGGAGGAAGTGCGCGCCTATGGCCACCCAGAACGGGTTGGTGTAGAGGAATATCACGGTCCTTGACGCGGTGGTGTACGCGAGGCCCCAGTAGAGGAAGAGGAACTCGAGGCCGAAGAGAAAGCCTATGGCCGCGCCGTGGATGCGGTCCTTGGGCTCCCAGGAGCCCGAAGCTTTCTTCACGTACCGGGTGTAGAGGGAGAGCACCGTGGCGGCCACCGCGGATCTCGTGCCCGCGGCCAGCATCGGCGGGATGCCCTGGTTGCTGAATCTGATGGTCACCAGATTCAGTCCCCACAGGAAGCAGAGCATGACCTGGAGAAGCCCCGCACTCAGCCCCATCTCCTCGTCAGCCCTAACGTCCTGCACCGCGTTCACCGAGACTCGCTCCTTGGAATATGCATTATGCGGCTCCACCCCGAGGCCGCGCGTTAACCACCCTTTCGGGCATCCCTCTTTTTTAACCGGGGTGAGCGGATTTCACAACCCAAGAGATGCCATCATACAAAAAACACGGCCAAAAACACAGCCTGTCCCACGGAAAGCACTCCTCCCCGCCAATCTGAATGATTTTTAAGGTTTTATCTGCCCCCGGCAAAATGGGGAAAAGGTCGCGGTCGGGCCGCGAAAGACGCGATAGAAATCTTCCCAATCCAGCCCTAAAAATGGTAATTTAATCGGGGCTACTCAGTCGGGTCCACGCGGGTTTGACGCAAGCGGGAACAAGGAAGCGGGGGAAGAGTCATGTTGAGGAGAGTTTCGAGGGCTATGGGCCTTGTTGCCGCGGCCTTTTTGGTGCTGGGAGCGGCCGCGCTGATTCCCGGCCCGGACCTCCACGCGGGGGGAGGCAAAAACTACACGATCAGGGTGCACAACCCCACGGGCAGCAATGCATGGGTCAGGGTGCGAATATCCAAGGTGCTCTGCGTGATTGCGGAGGACAAGCTCCTTCAGCCCAACGAGTCATACACGTTCAACTGCGGCCCCTGGTGCCCCTGCGGCCTGGAGGGAGAGATTTACGACAAGCGCGACAAGACCTGGAAGAAGATGCAGGAGACCAACATCGACGGAACCAGGCCGGAGAGGTTCGTGTGGGAGCCCCTGTGCGAGAGCGCGGTGTTTGAGATAGGTCCGGTTGAGGCCGCGGGCGCCGAAGAGAAGGGGGAGAGCGGCCTCGGTTTCTTAAA
>JARFUL010000188.1 GCA_029289015.1 Syntrophobacteria bacterium
TTTCGAGGGTTAAAATCAGGGCTTCGTTGTACGCGTGTTGGCATAAGCTGATTAAAGAGCCAGTGCTTCACTATTTTGCGACTTCTGAGTATCTCCATAAATTTTAAAAAGCCTAAAACCATTAAAAAGAAAGGAGGTGGAAAGTGAGTTCAAAGGCTGTTTTCAAAGGGGTTGGCGATGACATACAAGAGGCCTGGAAAGAGACCTTTAAGAAGCTGGGTGTCGAGTTCGGCCACGAGGTCCCCAAGGAGTATCTTGATCTCGTACTCAGCGTCACGACTGTTCCCCCACGCCTGGTTAAGAAGCTATTGGTGGAGATGGAAGGCTTCAGCGATTTCACGGTTGTCACTAACTTTGAGGACGGAGCAAAGAGGCTTAAGACCACCATCTCATTGCTGGGTGATGTAACAAACGACTTTCCAAAAGGTGAAATACCGGCTCAGGTTCTCGAAGCCCACAAAGCGGGCATAGAGAAGGCGTGTGTCGCACGCGACAGCTTGTTCGAAATAATTATGGCCGCGGCCAGGCTGTCAAAGCTCGTGCCAGCATGATCCCTGAAATTTTTTTGCAAAGGAGGCTATCATGAAATTTATCCATTTGAGTGACCTACACATCCATTCCGACCCAAGTGATAACAACGATGTTGAGAGTGTTCTTGATTATGTTCAAAAAACATATCCGGAGCACCGCCTGATTGTCACGGGAGATATAGTGGATGACGGACACGAAAGGCAGTATTTGCAGGCTTTAAACTTTCTAGATAAATTCAAGGGCAGGGTTTTCATTTGTCCTGGAAACCATGACTTCGGGGTAATGGGCAACTTCTATGAGCATGACCGGGCTGAAAGGTTTGACGAGAAGCTATCAGTTCCACTGGAACAGGGCGGCCGCTTCGCGGGAGACAACAACCCCGTGGTCAATATCGTCAGTGAGAATGGGCTGAAGATAATGCTTATAGCTCTGGATACCAACCTCGAAACCAACCACCCCTTCGACTTCGCGTGCGGGAAGGTTGGGGAAAGACAGCTTGAAGGCCTCGACACCATTCTTTCGAACCCGGCAACAATGAGCATGCCTAAAATTTTTTTCTTCCACCACCATCTCTTCACCCACAACAACCCGTTTATGGAGTTAAAGGACGCTTACGATCTGATGCGGACGATCTTCGGAAGGGTCCAGGTGGTGCTGTTCGGACATAAACACGTACCCAATCTGTGGAGGAATAGCGGAGGAATCCACTATATTCTGGCTGCTGACAATTCCCCAGGCAAAAACTTTGCCCGTGAAATTACGGTTAGGGGCATTGATGATATAGAAGTAGACGATATTCGAATAGCATAAAAGAGGTAAAGCTTAGCCCCCGGATTTTTTACAAAGGCCAGCGGGCAGGTCATACACAAAGAGCTTAATAAGCGCGAGCGCCTCCCTCCCCGCCCACTTGGCCGCGGCCTTGTAGTTGCCCCTCGCGACGAAGCGCCGCAGCACGCCCCACGCGGGCGCGGGCCGCACCTTGAGCCCGCGGGCCCTGAAGCTCTGGCGGAATAAAATCCACGCCCTGAGGATGTGCAGCGGGTCCGTGACGAGGAGCGCTTCCCTGAGGCCGCTCTGGATCATCATCCTTGTCGCGGCCCGCGCGTTCTCAAGGGTGGAGAGGGACTCGCACTCAAGGAGGATGGACTCGTCGAGGCTCTGAGAGAACCCCTGGCCGTAGCGGTCCGACGCGTAGCCGAGGCCGTAGTCCCTGAAGGCTTCCGCCTCACTGAGAGGCCCGCTTGCCGGCCCGCCGCAGATAAAGAGCCGGCAGCGGGGGTGCGCGGCCCTGAAGAGCTCCACCCCCCTCTCCATCCTGGCCCGGCCCACGGAGTTGGGGAGCCCGCTCCTGAGGAGCTTCGCGCCCAGCACGATGACCGCCACCTCGCGCTCCGGCCGCGCCATCACTCAGCCCCCGGCTGGAACGCGGCCACGAACTGGCCCTTTGCAACCCCGAGGTAGCGGGCCACAGGGGGGCACTTGGCCATGACCAGGTGAAATATCCTCGGGTCATTGGCCTCGTAGAGGGTCTCCACGTGGCCCATGCCCTTCGCGATTATGACGTCCGCGCGCGCGTAGAGGGCGAGGAACCCCTCGGAGCACTCCTCATGCACCAGCCCCACGGTCCGGGCGCCGGTGGAGACCACCTCGGGGAACATGTCGCGCACGCCGGTGCGGGCCAGGTCTTCCAGGGTGACGTCGTTCTGCGCGGGGCCGCCCTTCACCGCGTAGAGAGCCCTGTGGCCCATCTCACCGAGATGCTTCATCAGGGGAAGGTCAAAGAAGGGCTCCCCCGCGTTGTCCGCGAGGAAGAGAACAAGGCTTGGGTTTTCGGAAAGCCTCTCAGCCAGCTCCTCCCGCTGGTCCCTCGCGAAAGAGATGTCCCCCGCGAGGTCCCTTTCCACCTCCTGGTGATCCCTGAAGAAGTCGAGGGTGTTTCCCAGGGCCGCGAGGGTGATGAGAGGGCCCAGCTCCCGCGGGAATCTTCCCGTCACGCCAGGGGCCGCGGCGCGCGCGAACTCGATCTCTGAGAGCTTCGCGTCGAGGTAGGGGTCCTTGTTGCCAGTGCGATTGATGATTGCCCGGTGGAACCGGTTGGCAATGGTTGCGGGAGACTCTCCCCGGCTGAGCCCCTCCTCGATGATCTCGAAACCCTCCCGGGTGGCCCTGGCCCCGTCCCCGGGGAGCGCGCGGGCCATCTTCACCGTCCGCCGGACGTTCTCTCTCAGGCACGAATGGCACTCTTTCTGGGGTCGCATGAATGAAGGTTACCACCAAAGCGCGAGCCGCGGCAAGAGAGAGGTTTTTCGGGCTTTAGACAGCGCGGCCGCGGCATACTTTATCTTGACTATTTTCGCGTTATTGAGCTAGATTTTTATTTCACCTGAAAACAATACTATAAAGGCATAATCACCCCTAAATCAGGAAAGGGCCCCATATGAGTAAAGACATCGCCAAGACACGCAACGTTGCCCTGGTCTCCCACGGTGGAGCCGGCAAGACCTCTTTGGCTGAGGCGATCCTCTTTGATGCCGGCGTTACCAAGCGTTTGGGAAAGGTGACGGACGGGACATCGGTGATGGACTTTGAGCCGGAGGAGGTCAAGCGGCAGATAACCATCTCCGCCGCGTTCAACACAGCCACCTGGAAAAAGCACAAGATAAACATAATAGACACCCCCGGCGACTTCAACTTCCTCTCGGACACCCGCGCGTGCATCATGGCCGCAGACTTCGCTATTATCCTGGTGGAGGCCATAGACGGGGTGAAGGTGCAGACGGAGAAGGTCTGGGAGTTCGCCGAGAACTTCAATCTTCCGAAGATCGCGCTGATAAACAAGATGGACCGGGAAAGGGCCGACTTCTTCAAGACCGTAAACGACATCGCGTCCACCTTCAACGTCCGGGTGGTCCCGGCCCAGCTCCCCCTGGGCAAGGAGGATAGCTTCTGCGGCGTGGTGGACCTTCTGACCCAGAAGGCCTTTCGCTACAGCACCGACGAGTCCGGGTCCTTCGAGACCGAGGACGTGCCCCCGGATATGGCCGAAGACGTGGCCACCTACAGGCTGGAGCTCATGGAGGCGGTGGCCGAGGCGGACGATGACCTCCTGGAGAAGTACCTGGAGGAGGGCGAGCTCACTGCGGAGGAGATCAACCAGGGGCTGAGGAAGGCCATAGTCCAGGGAACCTTCCTGCCCGTTATCCCGGGCGCGTCCTTCAAGAACATAGGCGTAAAGCACCTTCTGGACTTTATCGTGGATTTCTGCCCCTCTCCTTTAGACATTCCCCCGAGGAAGGCAAAGGGGCCGGACGGGAGCGAGGTGGAGGTGGCTCCCGACCCCGACGGCCCCTTCTCCGCGCTGGTGATAAAGACCGTCACCGACCCCTACGCGGGCAGGCTCTCCGTGTTCAGGGTCTTCTCCGGGAGCCTGAGCTCCGACTCCAGCGCGCTCAACAGCTCAAAGGGTGAAAAGGAGCGGTTCGGCAACTTCCTGATCATCCGGGGCAAGAGCCAGGAGCATGTCTCGGAAGCCGCGACCGGCGACGTGGTGGCCGTGCCCAAGCTGAAGGAGACCGGCACCGGAGACACCCTGAGCTCCGAGAAGAGGCCCGTAATATTCCCGGTGCAGGAGCCGCTGCCCCCCATCATCAGCCTCGCGGTGAGCCCCAAGACCAAGGGCGAGGAGGACAAGGTCTTCACCTCCCTGGCCAGGGTCCTGGAGGAGGACCCCACCCTGAAGCTGAGGAGGGACGAGGAGACCAAGGAGATGATCCTGAGCGGCATGGGGGAGATACATATAGAGGCCGCGACGGAGAGGCTCAGGCGGAAGTTCGACGTGGAGGTGGACCTCGCTCTGCCCAAGGTGCCCTACAAGGAGACCATCAAGACCAGCACCGAGATCCAGAACCGCCACAAGAAACAGTCCGGCGGCCGGGGGCAGTTCGCGGACGTCTCCCTCAGGATCGAGCCCCTGCCCCGGGGCGAGGGTTTCCAGTTCGTGGACAAGATCGCGGGCGGCGTGATCCCCAAGCAGTATATCCCCGCGGTGGAGAAGGGGGTGGTGGAGGCCATGGCCGATGGGGTTCTGGCCGGCTACCCCGTGGTGGACATCCAGGTCGCGGTCTTCTTCGGCAAGACCCACCCGGTGGACTCCAGCGAGCTCGCGTTCAAGATCGCCGCGTCCATGGGGTTCAAGAAGGGGTTCCTGGAATGCAAACCCACGCTGCTGGAGCCGGTCATGACCATGGAGGTGGTGGTGCCCGAGGAGTTCATGGGGGACATCATGGGCGACCTCAACTCCCGCAGGGGCCGGATTCTCGGCATGGACGCGAAGGGCAGGAACCAGGTGATCAAGGCCCAGGTTCCCCTGGCCGAACTCCTCCAGTATGCGCCGGAGCTGAGGTCCATAACCGCGGGCCGGGGGGTCTTCACCATGGGCTTTTCCCACTACGACGAGATGCCCGAGCAGATCAAGGAGAAGATAATCGCGGAGGCCAAGGCCGCGAAGGAGGAGGGTGAGTAGTTGCCTTCCTTCAGGGCCGCGGTGCTCACCGTGAGCGAAAAGGGCGCGAGGCGCGAGCGGGAGGACCTCTCCGGGCCGGCCCTGGCCTCACGGCTTCAGGATGCGGGGTTCAGGGTCGAGGCCCGGGCCGTGGTGCCAGACAACGAGGAGGCCATAGCGAGAGAGCTCATCAGGTGGGCGGACGAGGAGTCCTTGGACCTCATCGTTACCACCGGCGGCACGGGATTTTCCCCCTCGGACGTCACCCCGGAAGCCACCCTCAAGGTGCTGGACAGGGAGACGCCGGGCCTGGCCGAGGCCATGCGCCTGAGCTCCCTCAAAAAGACACCCCGCGCGATGCTCTCCAGGGGCAGGGCCGGAATCCGGGGCGCGACCCTGATCGTCAACCTGCCGGGAAGCCTGAAGGGCGCGCTGGAGAACCTGGACGCGATCATCGAAGCCCTGCCCCACGGCCTCGAGAAGCTCAGGGGCGATCCTTCGGACTGCGGGGGTTGACCGCGCTCTGGGCCTGAGCGGCCTCGTCCTCCTCGCGTTCAGACTCCCCGGGAACAACGTGCATGTATACGTCCCTCTTGGGATAGGGAATCTCTATCCCCTCCCGGTCAAAGACCTCCTTGATGTTGTCAGTAACGTAGGAGATGGCGTCCATCCTCTTGCGCGCGTCCTTTATCCAGATCCTCAGCTCCAGGTCCACTGAGGACTCCCCAAAGGACCTCACCACCACCGCGGGCGCCTTGCGGCCCTCCTTGATCGCCCACTCAAACCCGTTCGCCACCTCCAGGCAGAGGTTCTTGGCCTTCTTGAGGTTTGCGGTGTAGGAGACCCCTATGGGAATCCTCACCCGGATGTCTTCGGAGAGGGTGGTGTAGTTGACTATGTCCCGGCGCATTATCTCGTTGTTGGGGATGACCACGATGATGTTGTCCGTGGTGCGGATCTTGGTGGCCCGGATGCCGATGTCTATGATGTCGCCCCAGGTGGCCGAGTTCTTCGGCGCGGACCAGACCTCGATGCGGTCCCCCACCTGGAAGGGCCTGTCTATGAGCAACAGCACCCCCGCGATGAGGTTGCTCAGGGTGTCCTTTGCGGCAAATCCCACCGCGATCCCCACAACCCCCGCGCCCGCGACGAAGGGCATCACGTTGACCCCCAAAACGTCCAGGGCCAAAATCACGGCCAGGGCATAGATCAGGAAGCCCGCGAACCTGTTGATGAGGGAGAAGACCACGTCGTCCATCTTGGACTCCGTGAGCACCGCGACCCTCTCCTCCATGAACTCTGCTAGCTTTACCACCACCTCTTTGACGGGCCCCGCGAGGATCAAAATGGTGGCCGCGTAGAAGATCCTGTCCACCACCGGGGCCTTGAGGAGCTGGACCATGATCCCCAGGGTGGAGATCAGGATCACGTAGCCCCCCGCTTTCCGGATGAGGGGCAAAAGGTAGGGGTTCTTGGCAAAAAACGTTTGTTCCTGGACCTTTACCTCGAATTTGTTAAAGAAGTACTTGAATAATCTCCAGGCCACGTACGCGCCCGCGGCCAGGGCCAGAATCTTCGCGCCCATGATGAGAAGCTCGTAGGACTGCTCCTTGAGCCTCATGAGAATGTTGTCCAGAGTGTTCGCCTGGTTTTCCATGATCCCACCTCAGATTATTCCCATCTCCTCAAGCTCGTCCAAGACCCTCGCCCCATGGGTCCCCTTCCAGTACATCCTACCGCACTTGGGGCACCTGTTAAACTCCTTTGACGTGAGCCAGACGTATTCGGGCACCTGCCCCGCCGCGTCATCTCTCGCCACCCGCTCAAGGGTCAGGTTGCAAAGGGTGCACCGGGTGAAGAGCATCTTCGGGTCCGCGCTCAGGCCAAGCTCCTTGGCCACCTGCCTCACCTGGTCGCGGAACAGGTCGTGGCGCACCAGGACCGCGTGGCCCGAATACCCTTCGAACAACGCCCGGTTCTTGGTGATCAGTATTCTCGCGCCCGGCTCCGGGGGAGACTTCAGCCTGGCCTCTTCGGTGTCGAACCCGAGTATCCTCAGCCACTTGGCGAGCCTGCCCAGGGCTCCGTTCACCAAAAGCCTTGGCGTCTCGTCTCTTCCTTCCATCACTACCTGCCAAGATCGTGGAGCCTGGACCCCGGGGGCGGCTCCAGGGTAAAAATGGTGTCGTCAACCCGGGGGTTCAGCGTGACCTCATCGTAGGTTATCTCAAGCCTTGTTCCGTTTTTGTGCGCGACTTCGAGCCTTTTGGGAAACACCACCCCTCCCGCGGTTATGCTGCCGTGGAACTCTAGGAGGTACCCGTCTCCCCTCACGGGTTTCAGCTCCTTCAAAAGCCCCCCCTCGAAGGTGATAATGTAGCGGTCTTCCAGGAAAAACCTCCCTTGGCCCGCCCTTTCAAGCCTGACCTTTTTGGGCACGACCCTGCCCGCGGTGAGGGTGTAGATGTCATCAGGCCCGAGGGGGGGAAGCCCCAGGAGCCTGGCTATGTTCTTAGGGGTTGATCCTCCCTTGTAGAACACGGACGACGCGCCGTCGAACGCGAACACCTCGCGGCCGTTCAGGGCCACGGCCCACACGGTGGACCCCATCAGCGAGGTCACCTCGAGACGGATGCTGTGGGGATACTTGGCCGCCAGAAAGAGGCGGCCCTTGATGGAGCGCGCGGGGCCTTTCAGGCTGACGCGGCCCTTCGCCGCGTAGCTCTTGACCCTGTCCAGGTCCCTTTCGAGGAGCTCGTAGAAGCTCTCGGGAGGCTCCACAGTATCGGGGGGTGGGGGCGAAAATAGCGCGCAGGAGGTAACAAAGATGAGAAGGACGAGAGACGCGGCAGTCCGAAACAACTGGCTCACCTTGCTTTAAGGAGTTTTTTCAGCCCCTCGATCTTGCCGCGCACCGACTCCTGGTTCTCCCCCTTGAGATCGAGCGCCTTCCTGTACGCGGCCAGGGCCTTGTCGTTCCTGTTGAGGGCCTTGAGCACGTCTCCCAGGTGCTCCACGATGACCGACTCGTCCGGGACCAGTTTGCAGGCCTTCTTGATGTGGGTGTAGGCCTCCTGGTACCGCTTCATCTTGTAGTAGACCCACCCCAGGCTGTCGGTGATATACCCGTCTTGGGGCCTGCCCTTGAGGGCCCGCACGATAAGGCGCTCGGCCTCCTCGAGGTTTATGCCCATCTCGGAGTAGGTGTAGCCCAGGTAGTTGAGCGCGTCCGCGTTGTCCGGGCTCAGTTCGAGCACCATCTTCATCTCCCGTATGGTTCCCTCTTTGTCCTTCATCTTGTCGAGAAGGACCCCCAGGCGGAAGTGGAGCTTCATGGTGTTGGGGTTCGTGGTAATCCCCTGGCGGACCACCTCCACCGCGTCCTTGAGGCTCGCGCTCTTCTCCTCCAGGTCGGAAAGGTAGAGGTAGAACTCCACCACCTCGGGCTTGGCCCCAACCGCCTCCCTCAGGATCGCCTTGGCCTCCTTGGGCTTCTTCTGCTCGTAGAAGTTGTACGCGGCGCGCACCATGGCCTGCCGGTACATATCGCTCTCCGGCGGGATCAGCTTGTAGTGGCTGTAGGCCTCCTCGTACTTCTTCTGGCTCTCATAGGCCAGCCCCAGGAAGTAGCGGGCCTGGTGGTCGTCGGGGCTCGCGGTGAGGAGCCTCTTGAGGCGCGCCGCGGCCTTCTTGTACCGCTTGGCCTCCAGGTGGGCCACCGAGATGCGGATGGAGACCCCCCG
>JARFUL010000189.1 GCA_029289015.1 Syntrophobacteria bacterium
AGCAGTCCTCTTCTCCCACGGGTTCAACATCCACTACGACCAGATCGTGCCCGCAGCAGGCCTCGACGTGATAATGATCGCGCCCAAGGGGCCCGGGCACCTGGTCCGCCGGGAGTACGAGCAGGGCGCGGGGGTGCCCTCCCTCGTCGCGATCCACCAGGACGCGACGGGCCAGGCCCTAGCCAAGGCGCTGGCCTACGCGTCGGGCCTCGGCGCGGCGAGAGCCGGGGTCATAGAGACCACCTTCAAGGAGGAGACGGAGACCGACCTCTTCGGCGAGCAATCGGTGCTCTGCGGCGGCATATCGGAGCTCATGGTCGCGGGCTGGGAGATCCTGGTGGACGCGGGCTACCAGCCGGAGGTCGCGTACTTCGAGTGCGTGCACGAGGTGAAGCTCATCGTGGACCTGATCTACGAGGGCGGCCTCGACCACATGCGCTACTCCATCAGCGACACCGCGGAATACGGCGACCTCACCCGGGGCACCCGGGTCATAGGGCCCGAGGTGCGCGCGACCATGCGCAAGATTCTCACGGACGTCCAGTCCGGGGAGTTCGCGAAGGAGTGGATCCTGGAGAACCGGGCCGGGCTGCCCATGTTCAAGGCGCTGAGGAGAAAGTCCCAGGCGCACCCCATCCAGGAGGTGGGCAAGAAGCTTCGCTCCATGATGGGCTGGCTCAAGAAGTAGGCGCGTGCGTTGGGCTCAAAGAGGCTCATTCCCCTGGCCAAGGAGGGCTATCCGTACATAACCGCGTACGGCTTTCTCAGTGCGGTGGCCTTTGCCATGGGGCTCCCCGCGCTGGGAGTCCTCCTTCTTCTTGTCACGGGCCTCATGGTCAACTTCTTCAGGGACCCCGAGCGCTTCCCCCCGCTGGAGGAGCGCGCGGTGGTCTCCCCCGCAGACGGGGTGGTGGTCTCGGTGGAGGAGGTTGACGACACCCTGTTCCTCGGGGCCAGGGTTCTCAGGGTCGCGGTGTTCATGAACGTGTTCAACGTCCACGTAAACAGGTCCCCGGTACGCGGCACGGTTTTGAGCGCGCGCTACATCCCCGGCAGCTTCTTTGCCGCGGACTCAAAGAGCGCGTTCGAAAAAAACGAGCGCAACGGGCTTGTTATAAGGACCGATGACGGGATAGAATTGGCGGTGGTCCAGGTCGCGGGCCTCATAGCCCGCAGGATCGTGTGCAAAAAGCTCAGGGGAAACAGGCTGGCAAGGGGTGAGCGTTTCGGGATGATAATGTTCGGCTCGAGGGTGGACGTGCACCTTCCGCCCCGGTGCCGGGTGACGGTGGGGGCCGGCGACAAGGTCCGGGCCGGGGAGAGCGTTATATGCCATCTCATATGAAACAGACGGATACCCATGACCCGACGGGAAGGGAGAGGAGGTTCCGGGGGGTGTACCTCCTGCCCAATATCTTTACCACCGCAAACCTCTTCTTCGGGTTCTACTGCATAATCTCGGCGGTAAGGGGCGACTATAAGAGGGCCGCGATCGCGATTATTCTCTCCGCGATAGCGGACATCCTCGACGGCAAGATCGCGCGGTTCACCGGCACGGAGAGCCGCTTCGGCATGGAGTACGACTCTCTGGCAGACCTGGTGGCCTTCGGGGTGGCCCCGGGCATCCTGGTATATCTGTGGGCGCTCAAGCCCTTCGGCAGGCTGGGGTGGCTGGCCGCGTTCCTCTTTGTGGCCTGCGGCGCGCTGAGGCTCGCGAGGTTCAACGTGCAGGTCGACGTCCAGGACAGGCGCTTTTTCAACGGCCTGCCCATCCCCGGGGCCGGGCTGATGATCGCGACCACGGTGCTCATCTTCTACTACATGGGAGGCAGCGGCACCACAAAGCATCTCCTCCTTCTCGTAATGACCTACGTGCTGAGCTTCCTCATGGTCTCGAGCGTGAAGTACTACAGCTTCAAGGATCTTCACCTCTTCAGGCGCAAGCCCTTCAACCACCTGGTGGTGACGGTCCTCATCTTCACCCTGGTGGCCGCGCTTCCCCAGGTGACGCTCTTTGCCGCGATGCTCATCTATGTGATCCTCGGCCCCGCGAACCTCATCGCTTCGCTCGTCGCGGGAAAGAAGCCGATGGACGACCTCGAGGATGAGGACGTGGAAGACCTGGAGGAGGTCGAGGCGCCCAGGTAGGCCCCGGGTTGATATTTTCAGGGGAGGGCCGCTCGGCCCTCTATTTTTGCAGGGGATGTGAACCATGGGTATGACCATAACCGAGAAGATATTAGCGGCCCACGCGGGCCTGGATTCCGTGAGCCCCGGCCAGCTCATCTCCGCGAAGGTGGACCTGGTCCTGGCCAACGACATAACCGCGCCCCTGGCCATCGAGGCCTTCGCAAAGGCCGGCGCGAAGGAGGTCTTCGACAGGACCCGCATAGCGCTGGTGCCCGACCACTTCGTGCCCAATAAAGACGTGAAATCCGCGGAGCAGGCCAAGATGATGCGGGAGTTCGCCAGAGAGCAGGAGATAGTCAACTACTTCGAGGTGGGGGAGATGGGCATCGAGCACGCGCTCCTGCCGGAGCTGGGGCTGGTGGGTCCGGGCGACCTGGTGGTGGGCGCGGACTCCCACACCTGCACCTACGGCGCGCTGGGCGCGTTCGCCACGGGCGTCGGCTCCACCGACCTGGCCGCGGCCATGATCACCGGCGCGCTCTGGTTCAAGGTGCCGGAGTCCATCAGGTTCGTGTTCAACGGGAAGCCGGGCCCCTGGGTGGACGGCAAGGACCTTATCCTTCACACCATAGGCGACATAGGGGTGGACGGCGCGCTCTACCGCGCGATGGAGTTCACCGGGCCGGTGATAGACGGTCTCGACATGGACATGAGGTTCACCATGTGCAACATGGCCATAGAGGCGGGGGGCAAGTCCGGCATAATCGCGTTCGACGACGCGACCAGGGGCTACGTGGAAGGCAGGGCCCAAAGGGGCTACACCGTGTTTGCCAGCGACCCGGACGCAACCTACGCGCACGAGAAGGTCTACAACGTGGACGGCATGGAGCCCCAGGTGGCCGCGCCCCACCTTCCCAGCAACGTGGGGCCGGTGAGCCGGTTCAAGGACGTGGCCATAGACCAGGCCTTCGTGGGCTCGTGCACCAACGGGAGGATAGGGGATCTGAGGACCGCGGCCGAGGTACTTAAGGGCCGCAAAAAAGCCCCCCACGTGAGGCTCATCATCATCCCGGCCACCCAGGCGGTGTACCGCCAGGCCATGGCCGAGGGTCTCTTCGAGGTGTTCCTGGACGCGGGCGCGGCCATCTCCACCCCCACCTGCGGCCCCTGCCTCGGCGGCTACATGGGGGTGCTGGCAGAGGGGGAGCGGTGCATCGCGACCACCAACCGCAACTTCAAGGGGAGGATGGGCCACCCGGCAAGCGAGGTCTATCTGGCCAACCCCGCGGTTGCCGCGGCCTCCGCGGTCGCGGGCAAAATCGCGCACCCGGATGATCTGTAGCTGAGTTCCGCGACTAAATATTTACGGTGCCGCATAAGGCAGGCTTAAGCCCTGGCCGCATCTTCTCTTGATTGCCCTCAAACACAGGGATTTCGGTTTCGAGGCCCCTGTTTATCTTCATCCCTATACCACCCTGCCCACCCCCAGCCCCCCCTTTGCTTCCACTATCTCCACCTCCACGAGCTCGCCCG
>JARFUL010000190.1 GCA_029289015.1 Syntrophobacteria bacterium
GGGCTCCTGCCCCGCCGCTACTACGTCAACTTCGCGCTCGACGCGCTGGCCGAGGACGACATGGACGAGGCGGTCAGGTGTTTGGAGCTGGCCAGAAGCGGGGTGAAGAGCTCCAGGTGGCGGCTGGTGGCCCAGCAGGTGATCTTCAGGCTGAGGGTGCTCAAAGGGCTGCACAACAGAGAGCTCGAGTGGCTCAGGGAGAAGATGGCCGCGTCGTCCGACCCCGAGCTCAGGGGCCGCATGGAGGAGCTGGCCCGGGCCCAGAACAAGGCGGTGGGCATACTCTCGGACTACGAGCTTAGAATGCTCGCCGCGCTCAAGGAGGGATAGGGATGGTCCCGGGGCAGACCCCGGGCCAATTTTTTCCTTGAGGTTCCCTAAAAAAGCGGTTAACTTAATGAAAAGACAAAAAAAGGCCAGCAGGCCGCATCGCTATACAAGGAAGGACTGACAATGTTCACCACGGGATTCCAGGAACTCATAATAATAATGGTCATTGTGCTCATCCTCTTCGGGGGCAAGAAGATACCCGAGCTGATGGGAGGGCTGGGCAAGGGCATCAAGAGCTTCAAAAAGGGGCTCGACGAGCCGGAGGAGACCCCGCCGCAGGTGGAAAACAAGTCCGAATCAACCGAAGAGCCGGGCAAATCCGAATCTTCCGATTCTTAGCCCTTTCTTTGACATTTCGGTTTTAACGTTGTATAAGAACCGTAGCATGAGAGCTTTGGCAGCCATATACTACTTTTTCGGGGGGCGCTTCTTTTTTAGGGGCGTCCACCCGGGCATCTGAACGCGCCTATATACACGGATAGCAACCCGGGCGGACTCTAAAAGGGCCACCCGGGTTTAAATTTGGAACTTGCTTAAAAAGCCCCCGGGGAGCCAGAATCCGGGGGCGAACTTATTAAAAGGGGGTAATGAAGGTGATCTTAGTGCTGAAAAGAGGGGTTACGGACAAGGAGCTTGCGGAGATTCGCGCAAGGGTGAGGGAAGAGGGCTGCACCCTGAAGGAGATCCAGGGTGTGGAGGAGACGGTCCTGGGTGTCGTGGGGAAGGTCTCCCGGGACATCCGGTTCTTCGAGCAGCTCTCCGGTGTGGCCCAGGTTATCCCGGTGAGCAAGTCCTTCAAGCTGGTGAGCCGCGAGATGCACCCCGAGGACACGGTGGTCCGGGTGGGCCCCGCGACCATAGGCGCGGAGAGGCTGGTGGTCATCGCGGGGCCGTGCGCGGTGGAGTCCCGGGACCAGTGCCTCACCATAGCCAGGGAGGTGGCCCGGGTGGGAGGGACCATGTTCAGGGGGGGCGCGTTCAAGCCCCGCACCTCGCCCTACTCCTTCCAGGGCCTGATGGAGGAGGGGCTGAAGATCCTGGCCGAGGTGAGGGAGGAGACCGGCCTCCCCGTGGTCACGGAGATGACCTCCCCCACCCAGGCGGACCTCATCATGAAGTACGTGGACATGGTGCAGGTGGGCGCGCGCAACATGCAGAACTTCGAGCTCCTAAAGAGCGTGGGCCGCATGGGCAAGCCGGTGTTGCTCAAGAGGGGGCTTTCCGCGACCATAGAGGAATGGCTCATGTCCGCGGAGTATATCCTCTCCGAGGGCAACGACCAGGTGGTGCTCTGCGAGCGGGGCATACGCACCTTCGAGACCTTCACCCGCAAC
>JARFUL010000191.1 GCA_029289015.1 Syntrophobacteria bacterium
CTCACCTACGGGATCGAGCGCATCGCGATGTATCTCCAGAACGTGGACAACATCTTCGACCTCGTGTGGGCGGGCAACACCACCTACGGCGACGTCCACCACGCGGGCGAGGTGGAGTGGTCCTACTACAACTTCGACAACGCGGACGTGGAGATGCTCTTCACGCTCTTCGACATGTACGAGAAAGAGGCGGAGAGGTGCGGTGAGAAGGAGCTGGTCCTTCCCACCTACGACTACACCCTCAAGTGCTCCCACACCTTCAACCTCCTGGACGCCCGGGGGGCCATCAGCGTGGCGGAGCGCACCAGTTACATAGGCAGGGTGCGCAACCTGGCCAAGCTCTCGGCGAAGATCTTCCTCAAGCAGAGGGAGAAGCTGGGCCATCCCCTCATGAACAAGAACCAGGGCAGATAAGGAGGCCGGCGATGCACAAAGAGCTTTTGCTTGAGATAGGGACCGAGGAGATACCCGCGAGCTACATCCCGCCCGCGCTAAAGGCCATGGAGGAGACCCTCGCCAAGAGGCTCACGGACAACAGGGTCAGCTTCGGCAAGGTGTCGACCCAGGGCACGCCCAGGAGGCTGGTCATCGCGATGGAGCGCGTGGCCGCGCGCCAGGAGGACCGGCAGGTTGAAATCACCGGCCCCCCCAAGGCCGCGGCCTACGACAAAAACGGAAAGCCCACCAAGGCCGCGAAGGGGTTCGCCAAGTCCCAGGGGGTCAAGGTGTCCGATCTTCAGGTGGTGTCCACCAAAAAGGGGGAATACGTGGCCGTGGTGAGGAAGGAGAAGGGCACTGAAACCAAGGGAATCCTGCCCGATATATTCTCCGACCTGATAAAGAGGGTCCCCTTCCCCAAGTCCATGAGGTGGCAGGACCGCGCGGAGACCTTCGCGCGCCCCATCCACTGGATAGTCGCGCTCTTCGGCGGCCAGGTGGTGGACTTTGAGTTCAGGTCGGTGAGGAGCGGCGACAAGAGCCGCGGCCACAGGTTCATGGCGCCCAAGCCCTTCGTGGTGAAGAGCTACAAGCAGTACCTCTCCGAACTGGAGAGAAGGAAGGTCATTGTTGACATAAAAAAGCGCAAAACACGGATAAAGCAGGGGGTGCAGAGGATCGCGAAGAGGCTCGGCGGCCGGGTGCTCCCGGATGACGACCTCTTGGAGGAGGTCAACTTCCTCGTGGAATACCCGGTGCCCGTTGCCGGCAACTTCCCCAAGAAGTACCTGAGGATGCCCAAGGAGGTGGCCATAACCTGCATGCGGTCGCACCAGAGGTACTTCTCCGTTATAGACGACAAGGGCAAGCTCATGGCCCACTTCATCACCGTGTCCAACACCAAGGCCCGGAAGATGAAGGCGGTGGCTGCGGGCAATGAATATGTGGTCACCGCGCGCCTCGAGGATGCGTGGTTCTACTATCAGATCGACCGCAAGACGCCCCTCAAGGAGTTCGTGGAGGAGCTGAAGGGGGTGGTGTTCCACTCCAAATTGGGCACCTCCTACGAGAAGCTCACGAGGTTCAAGGCGCTCGCGGAATACATGGCCAAGGAGGTGGCCCCGAAGAAGCTCAAGGAGACCTCCAGGGCCGCGGTTCTGTGCAAGGCGGACCTGGTGAGCGGCGTGGTGAGCGAGTTCCCGGACCTCCAGGGGGTGATGGGCCGGGAGTATGCAAGGCTCGCCAAGGAGAAGCCCGCAGTGGCCAAGGCCATCTACGAGCACTACCTGCCCATCCGCGCGGGAGGCGAGCTGCCCGCCACCGTTCCGGGCGCGCTGGTCTCCATAGCGGACAAGCTGGACACCGTGGTGGGGTGCTTCGGCGTGGGGCTCAGGCCCACCGGCGGCGCGGACCCCTACGGCCTGAGAAGGCAGGCCATCGGCACAATAAACATCATCGGGGAGTTCGGCTTCCGCATCGACCTGGCCAAGCTCATAGCCAGGGCCGCGACCAGGCTGAAGCCCAAGTTCACCGAGCCCATGGCCCAGACCAAGAAGGACGTAATGGAGTTCTTCCTGAGGAGGTTCGAGGGGGTGCTCACCGGCATGGGGATCCCCGCGCAGGTGGTGGCCGCGGTGCTGGCCACGGGCGCGGACGACCTCAAGGACGCGGAGTCCAGGGCCCTGGCCCTGGCCGCGTTCCAGAAGAGGAAGGACTTCGCGGAGCTGGCCCGCGCGTTCAAGAGGGCGGACCACATCACCAGGAAGAATCCGGTGAAAAAGAAGGTGAGCCCCAGGCTGTTCACCCAGAAGGAGGAGAAGGCCCTCCACAAGAGCTTCACCCAGGTGGAGAAGAAGGTGAACGCCAAGCTGAAAAAGGGAGACTACGAGGCCGCGCTGGAGGACCTTGCCGGGCTCAAGGAGCCGGTGGACGCGTTCTTCGAGGGGGTGCTCGTCATGGACAAGGATAAGAAGGTGCGGGAGAACCGCCTCGCGCTCCTCACCGCGATAACGGGGATGTTCTCCGGCATAGCGGACTTTACCAAGCTGTAGGATTAACTGAAAAAACCGATGGGGGGCGGTTGAAAAGGCCGCCCCTTTTTAACATGGCAGGCTGCCGCACACACACCATAGGCCGCGTGGTCTCCTTCGCGCGAGGCACGAAAGCCAGGCAAAAAGGCCGCTATTTGCGCTGATAGACGTGATAGACGACCCGGAGGAGCTGGGCAACCTCATCCCCCAGGGAATCCTGGGGGAGGACGGGTACTGCTTCGACCTTGAGGAGCTTGACGATAGCTTTGTTGATTATCTAAACGGGAGGATTGACGAGGCGTACCGCTTTGCATCGGCCTCCAAAATGTAGGGCGGGGTTTCACACCCCGCGGTGCCATCGGCACTTTTAAGAATCATCCTTCGGATGATTGGCGAGTAATGGCAAAATGTTGAGGCGTTTTATAAGTAGCCTACATGTTGCCCGTCCACCATGCTTCCTCCGCCAGGAGGAAGCCAGAAAAGAGGCAATGCCACCGGCGGCATGTAAAATGCCGCCCTACCCCGTCGCCGCTCAGTTGCTGATAAGAAAATGCGCGGTGGCCACCAGCTCGCGGTTCTTCTTTATCTCCACGAGGTAGGTGCCCCACGGCCAGCCGCCCTGGGGCCTCGGCAGGCTGAATGTTGCGAATATATAATCCACTTCGCTCGAGGGAACAGTGATGCTCGCGGTGTCTATGACATCATTGGGCCGCGCGGCCCTGCCCACGTCCACCGCGATGAAGGTGCCGGATATCCGGTCTCCGGCCCTGACCCCCAGCACCATCCAGTTGCAGTAGACCTCGGGCACCGCGGGGGATATCTTGTAGATGGTCTCCGTAGGGACGCCCATCATGGTGGTCGCGGTGGCCATGGTGGCCACAGCCACCCACTGGGCCCGGGCCGCTCCGAAGACCAGGGCCGAAGCCAAAACGAACGCAGCCAATCCAAATCCCAGCCTCTTCATGTGTCTCTCCCTTGTTTGGGTTCCACCGGGCGACGCCAGCGTCATGTGGCGATCATGGCCCTCATCATGTCCGTCGCGTTTTGCGCGTGGTCCGCGATCTCGCCTATGGTCTCCACCAGCCTGACGAGGTGGTAGACCTGGAGCGTATCCTTCACCAGGCCGAAGACCTTCATCTTGAGCTCTTTTTCCAGGTGGTCCGACTCCTTTTCAATCTGGCGGATGTCCCGGATCATGGACTTGATCTTGACCCGCCTCTCCTCGGAGCGGGAGCGGAAGTAGCTGTGGGCCTCCTCCACCATGGGCGCGAGCTTCTCTATTATCGGGACCACGGTCTTTACGAGATAGTGGATATCCTCCCCCACCTGCTCGTCCACCGCCTGTGGCCTGAAGGAGAGCCAGAAGAGCGACTCTTCCACCGAGTCGAGAACCTTGTCCTGCTCTCTCAGGTAGAGGAAGAACTGGAAGTTGTCCACCGGCATGAGGATGCCTCTGGGCAGGTGGCCCCGGATGTTCCGCTTTATCTCATCCGCCTCCGACTCCATCTTGGCCACCTTGTCGGTGAGGCTGTTGAACTCCTCACACTCGCTTGCCAGGTGGCACTCCACCGCCCTCTGAAAGAGCTTGCCGCACTCGGCCACCTTGTCGGCGTGCAGCTTCAGGTTCTCGAAGGGAGACTTAAAAAATAGGTGCATGAATGTTGATCTCATGGCAAAAGCCCCTCTAAAAAAGTCTGATGAGAATCATGTAGAAGATCATGCAAAGAACCGTGGTGAACGGCACGGTGATAAACCACGAATACAGGATGTTCTTGACGACCCTCAGGTCTATGAACCCCATGCCCCGCATGACCCCCACCCCAATGACCGCGCCCACCAGGACATGGGTGGTGGATACCGGAAGCCCCATCCTGGAGCAGATCAGTATCGTGGTGGCCGCGCCAAACTCCGCTGAGAACCCCCGAACCGGGGTTATTTCCGTGATCTTCTTGCCTATGGTCTCCATGACCTTGGCCCCGAAAGCGAGTAAGCCCGCGCCCACGAACAGGCCGCCTACGGCCAGCATCCAGAGCGGGACCTCCACCTTCATCACCACGGAGTGGGTCCTGGCCACGGAGAATATGGCCGCCATGGGCCCCACCGCGTTGGCCACGTCGTTCGCGCCGTGCGCGAAGGCCACGTAGCACGCGGTCATTATCTGGAGATACCCGAAGTAGCACTCCGCCCTCTCGTGGCCCGAGCTCCCCCGTATCCACCGGCACCCCTCGTGGCCCAGCCGGCTTATAACCACCCGGCCCACAAACCCCAGGGCCGCGGAGAGCGGGACCGCGACTGCTAGCGCCTGGAGGAAGGTGAGGTTGAGGTGGAGGTTCTTCAGCCCCTTGAACACGATGGAGAGGATGAGCACGGAGAAGGTGAGGAACACCAAAAGGGGCGTGTAGTGCTGAGCCTCGCGGTAGGGGTCCTCCGCCGCGAGTATCTTCCTACTTATCAGGTAGTATATCAGGGCTGCTATCGCCGCGCCAGCGAGAGGTGAGACCACCCAGCTCGCCGCGACCGCGGCCACCTTGCCCCAGGAGACCGCGGAGAACCCCACCGCGACCACCCCGAACCCCACCACCGCGCCCACGATGGAGTGGGTGGTGGACACCGGGAGCGCGAAGACCGTGGCTATGTGGACCCATATGGCCGCGGCAAGGAGCGCGGCGAACATCCCCACCATGAGCTTCTCCGGCGCGCCCACGAGCAGCATGGGGTCTATGATCCCCTTGCGGATGGTGTTGGTCACCCGGCCGCCAGCCAGCACCGCGCCCGCAAAGTCGAAGATCACCGCGGCAAGGACCGCGCGGCGCATGGTGAGCGCGCCGGACCCCACCGAGGTGCCCATCGCGTTGGCCAGGTCGTTGGCGCCTATGTTTGCCGCCATGTAGATGCCGAGGCAGGTCGCGAAGGCAAGGATGATGTAGTCGCCTGTCAGCAAAAAATATCTCTCCCTGAGTAGGCCAAAAAGCTGCGTATTACTAACATAAGGCCACAGGGCCTTCAAGGGAAAGAGGGCAGCCGGCCTACTTTTTCGGGGCCAGCTTGATGAAGATCGGCTTGAGGTTGTGGCTCTTGAGGAACGCGCTCAGGTCGGGATAGGGCTTTAGGAAGGTCATGAGCCACGCGGTGGTGCCCTCCTTGTGGAAGAGCATTCCGGACACGGTCACCGTGAGGCCCCGGCCGTCGGGCTTGGAGCCCGAGCTGAGCTTGACGAGATGTTTGAAGTCGTAGCCCAAGAACCTCAGTATCTCCTTGATGTTCTCCTGGGGCTCCACGTCCGGGGGCAGGTGCAAAAGGGAGTACCCGTTCTCCTTGAGGAGCTTCACCAGGGAAGGGGAGAGCCTGCCGTAGTCCACCAGGCACTTTGTCCCGGCCTTTTCAAAGACGATTTCCGTCTCAACGGTTATGGAGAACCCCGCGTCTTCCCCGGACTTGAGAACCAGGGATTTTCCGGATTCATGCGCTACGTCGAGGGTCTTGAGGAGCGCGCCGGCCACCCCGGCCGGGGAGCTCGGGTCCATGACCACCACCTCGGGAGAGGGGTCGGCAACAATGTCCCGGCCGGAGAAGACCCGGTAGCTCTTGGACCCCTCCACCCCAAGGACGTCCACAACATTGACCCCCTGGATGTCGAGGTAGGAGGCCAGGTTCTGGTCCGTCACCTCCTCGGGGAGCTCGGTCAGGCTGATGAGGGCCGCGCGCCTGCCCTTGCCTGGTATCTCCTCCAGCTCCAGCACCCAGTCGGCCACCGCTTCGACGCCCACGGCCCGGGAGATGGTGTAGGGATTCTGGGCCGAGGAGTTCACCGGCCTGCCCAGCAGGGGAAGGACCTTGTTCAGGATGGACCTTGGGGTCTCCCGCGCGCCCACGGTGATGATCTGGTAGCGCCGGTACTTGCCGGAGAGGGTCTTCACCAGGTCCTTGGGGAGCCTCCCCTTGAGGTCCAGTATCACCCTGGCCTTTCTCTCAAACTCTATGAGGGGAAAGAGCCTGGCGTTCAGGGTAACCTGGCCCTGGCGGTAGAGCGGGATGTAGTGCTGGCCCTCGTCGGTGTAGCGCCCCCCCAGCCTCTCGGCCACCTCCCCCACCATCCGGGCCAGCTCCCTCCTCCACTCCTCCACAACGGGAAGGTCCTCTCTGGCCTGCTCCAGCGCGCCGCGGTCCACCACCTGGGGCGGGGTGGGAGCCTCCCTTTCGGGGGCCCCGGCCCTGGCCCTGGCCGCAGCAGCGGCCCGCAGTCTCTTCTCAGCCTCCTCCCTCGCCCTTGACGCGGCAATGGTCGAGGGCTCGGCCGCGAGCTTCTGCTCAAACGCGGGGACCCGGACTACCTGGCCCGGGAAGATCAGGTCCAAGTTCTTTATCTCGGGGTTCAGGGCCTTTATCATCTGCAGGTACTCGTTGTAGATCACCCGGTAGGGTATACCCATCCTCCTGAGGATCCCCACGATGGTGTCCCCCTTCACCACCCTGTGGGCCGAGCCAAAGGCGGGACCGGGCTCTCCGGGGGCCGCGTCGCGCACCGGGACGAGGATCTTCTGGCCCGGATAGATGAGGTTCAGGTCAGCTATGTGGGGGTTGAGCTTCCTCACCTCCCTGGACCAGCGGTGGAACCCGCCGAGGTCGACCTGGCTGCGCTTCCGAAAGATCTTCCAGAGCACGTCGTGTTTCCCCACGGTGTACCACTCGCACACCACGTCCCGGCCCGCTATGGTCCGGGTCTCCTCCAGCTTGATGAAGGTGAGGTCCGCGCTCTCCTCCCTGGCCGCGCGGGCATGATCCGGAGAGGCCAGGGCCAAGAGTCCCAAGAGGGCCCCGAGGACAATAAGGACGACTGCCCCTCGCGGGTGCGTTCGGCCTTCGATATATGGAACAAAAATCATCTGGGTTCGTCTGCTTCTTTAAATAGTTAAGAATTCCGGCCAATTACATATTACAGGTAGCCCCCGGTGTCAAGCTTTTTCCTGAAAAGCTGCCCCCTAAGAGCATATCCTGATTAATATTCTATGAAATTATTTCTTTAATAATTCAAGTTAATTATATATTTTATTATTTTAACAAAAGGGAGACGGCAGAAATATTCGCCGTCCACAGAGGGGCCATCCATGCGCTACCCCAGGGTCAGGATTCTACAGTATCACGGGATCGGTGAATACCCGGAGTCTCTCTTCGGGCTGCGCGAGGAGACCTTCTTGGACCAGCTCGCGTACCTGTCCGAAACGGGGTACAATGTCGTCTCCCTGGACGATGCGCTCAACTACATGAAAAACTCCAGGAAGGTGCCTGAAAACGTCGTGGCCCTCACCTTTGACCACGGGTATTCGGACGCGTACCAGAAGGTCGCGCCCCTGCTTCTGGCCAGGGGTTTTCCCGCCGCGTTCTTTCTGAACCCCTTCTGGATAGGCGTCAAAAGGGAGGTCTCGGGCAAAGAGGTCTCCCACATGGGCCTGAGAGAGATAAGGGAGCTTGCAGATAACGGCTTCACCGTGGGGCTCTACCTGGGCGAGGGCAGGTCCATCGAGAAAAAGGGCAAAGATGCGTTGATCTTTGAGATAAGGGAGAAGAGGAGTCTCCTCGAGTACGCGCTGGAAAGAGACGTGAGCTACGCCGCGGCCAAGGAGGGGGTCTTGTCCCGGCGCGTGAGGAGATTCATGGAGGCCGAGGGTTTCCGCGGGTTCTTTACCCAGTGCCCCACCAGGCGGGCCAGCCATCCCCTCGCGGTGGGAAGGATCCAGATAGACGACCCGGACCAGAACATCTTCCTGATGAAAATATCCAACTCCTACCTCTTCTACAAGGACTCGAGGGCGTTTCCCGTTATGCGCAAGCTGAAGCTCAACTGGCTGGTGCACAGGGTGAGCGAGGCGCTCGGCGAGCTAAAGAGCTTCAACGTGGCTGATGGCACTTGACAAACCGGCCTGCCAGATTGTTTAATCGCGACGTAGAAACCAAAAACCGAACACCCGGAGTACCGAGATGAACATCCTCATAAGCGACAATCTCGCCCAGACGGGCATCGAAATACTCAAGGCCACGGAAGGGTTCCAGGTTGAGGTCGCGACCGAGCTGACCAACGCGGAGCTCCTCTCCATAATCGGGGAGTACGACGCGCTGGTCATCCGCGGGGCCACCAAGGTCACGAGGGACGTCATCGAAGCGGCCCAGAGGCTCAAGGTGATCGGCCGCGCGGGAATAGGCCTCGACAACGTGGACATCGACGCCGCGACGGAGCGGGGCGTCGCGGTGATGAACACCCCGGAGGGCAACACCATAACCACCGCGGAGCACACCCTCAGCCTCCTTCTGGCCGTGTCCCGCCACATCGCGCAGGCCACCGCGTCCCTCAAGGCCCTGAAATGGGAAAAGAAGAAGTTCAGGGGCACGGAGATACAGAACAAGATCCTGGGAATAATCGGAGTGGGGCGCATAGGCAGGATCGTCGCGGACAAGGCCCTGGCCATGAAGATGCGGGTGGTGGGCTACGACCTGTTCATCGCGGAGGCCACCATCAGGAAGCTCGGCCTGGAGCCGGTCTCCATGGACGAGCTCCTCGGCATGTCGGACTACATTACCGTGCACACCACCCTCACCTCCAAGACCCGCAACCTCATAAACAGGGACTCCTTCGCAAAGATGAAGGACGGCGTGATAGTCATCAACTGCGCGAGGGGCGGGATAATCAACGAGGCCGACCTTGCGGCCGCGCTGGAATCGGGCAAGGTGGCCGCGGCCGCGCTCGACGTATACGAGCAGGAGCCCCCGCCCAAGGACCACCCGCTCCTCAAGTTCGACAACATGATCTGCACCCCGCACCTGGGAGCATCCACCTCCGAGGCCCAGGAGAACGTCGCGGTCGCGGTCGCGGAGCAGATCCTGGGCTACCTCCTGAGAGGCGAGGTGAAAAACGCGGTGAACCTGCCCTCCATCGCGGGGGAGGAGGCCACCAAGATACGGCCCTACCGCAACCTGGCCGAAAAGCTCGGCGCGCTGCTGGGCCACCTGGCCCCGGAACGTCCCGAGAGGATGATCATAACCCTCAAGGGCGAGATGTCCAAATTCAGCCCCAGGCCCATCACCCAGTCCGCGATGACCGCGTTCCTCTCGGTGGGCAACCCCGAGGTGAACATGGTGAACTCCCTCGTTGTCGCGGAGAGTATGGGGCTCGGGTTCACCGAGAACCAGGAGTCCGCGTGCCAGGACTTCACCAACGCGATCACCATCGCGATCGAGGGGGCCGGCGGTCCCCGCAGGGTGGTGATGGGCACCGTGTTCGGCAAGAGGGAGCCCCGGCTCGTCATGCTGGACAGCTTCCGGCTCGACTCCTACCTCGAGGGGAACATGGTTCTCATCTACAACCACGACCTCCCCGGCACCTTCGGCAGGATCGGCACCTGCCTGGGCAAAAACGGCTGCCACATAACCATGTGGAAGGCGGGCCAGGTGCCCGAGTTCAAGCAGAACATCCTCCTCATCCAGGTGGAGGAGGAGCTCACCGACCGGCTGATAAGCGACCTCGAGGAGATAGAGAACGTCATCTCCGTCACCAGGCTGGTGCTCTAGGCCGGGAACGACCCCCTGGGGGACAAAGCCGATTCCACGCGGTTGTTTTCCCCGTTTCCAGGAACCTTTTGACTATAAAACCTTCCTTTTGGGCCAAGCTCTATCCGCGGCTAGGGAAAACCGGCTGTGGGCCGTGTTAATAGATGCTAAGATATATCTGGGGCGGTGAGGGAGAATCTCTTTAGCCGTTAGGAATTTTTTCATGAGAAAGCACGCTGGTCCGCTGGTTTTTTTTATCACGCTGACCCTTGCCTCGTGCGCGCCCGGGCCCGAGCCCGCGAAGATAGCCCCTGCAAAAATGCCTTCCAAGGAGACGGAGTACTCCCTGTGGGTGGAGGAGATCCACGCGAAGGTGTTTAGGGACCTGGGCGGCTACAGGGGGGCCTCCGCGTGCCACGCGTGCCACTCCAAGGAGCTTGACGCGCTCAAGAAGTCCTACCACGTGCACCAGGGCCGCATCACCAAAGACGGGAAGATCGCAGACGACCCCAAAGACGCGGCGGACACCGGGATGTACGTCAGGTGGTACCCCCTGTCCAACCTCCCGAGGTCCCAGGAGCCCGAGAACATGTGGCGCGCGATGGAGGCGAGTTTCTGCTCCCAGTGCCACCCCGGAGGCGGCCCCATGGCCCGCTACAAGATGGACGTGGACTGCCTCATCTGCCACCAGCGGTCCGGCTACCGCGGCGGAAGCGGCCTGGGGGACTACCCCGCGGGCGTGGACCGGGAGGGCAACCCGGTCATGAGCGACGGCGGCAGGCTGGTGGCCATCATGATGGAGGGCGCGAGGGTCGCGGGCAGGGCCGAGGGTTTGGACTTCAGCAACCTGGCCAGGGTAGCGATGAAAGGGGTGGAGCTCAGGGTGGGGAGGCCCACCCCGGACAACTGCAACTTCTGCCACTGGCGCACCCACGGCAAGAGGGGCACCCGCTACGGCATGTTCAAGGGCAGGGCCTACGACGTGCACTACACAAAAGGGATCTACTGCCAGGACTGCCACATCACCCAGGACCACCAGATGGGCAAGGGCAAGGTGCTGGACGCGATAGGGACGCCGGAGCTACACGATACGATGTTCACCTGCTTCGAGTGCCATGGCGAGGAGCCCCACAACAGGTCCGGCTACTCCGAGGAGCTGAGAGACCACGCTAAAAGGATAGCGTGCGAGACCTGCCACACCCCCAAGACCCAGAGAGCGGCCAAGGCCGTCAACTGGGCCATTGGCATGGACATAGAGTCGCTCATGAAGAGCTACCACCTGATGATGCCCATAGCCAAGATCTTCGGAATGGCCACCCCAAAGCACATGACCGGGAAGATACAGAAGCTGGTGGACTGCTACAAGGAGATGAAGGGAGCGGGGTTCAGGCCCTCCTATGCCTGGCACAACCGCAAGAAGACCGCAAGCGAGATACCCCAGCCCATCGGGTCCATACACGACCCGGAAAGCAAGATAACCCCCTTCAACGTGGTCCTTGTAACCTACTATGACGAGGGCAGGGACCCGCGGGTGCTGGCAAACCCCGCGTCCAGTCTCAATGGAAACCCCATCCCCAAGGCCTACGCGTACCGGGCCGGGGGCAAGGGCAAGAAGGTCCCCACCGAGGCCCAGATGCGGGGCTACATGGACGGCCGCTACCCCAACGCGTTCCTGAGGAAGCTGCCCATGTACTTCCAGGTCTTCCACTCCATCAAGCCGGCTGAGGACGCGGTGTCCTGCAACAGGTGCCACACGGATAATGACCCGCTTTTGGACTTTAGGGCCCTGGGCTACAGCGCCCAAGACGCGGCGGACCTTCAGATACCGAGGTAGCCCGGGCCGCGCCCTGCCAAACTGCTAAAAGGATGGAAAACGCGCGAAACATCGGCCCCAGGGAGACCCGGAAAAGGGCACTGATGGGCCTTGGGATGCTCGTCCTTGGCCTTGCGGCCAGCGCGGCCCTGATCCGTCACCGGGTGAACCCGCTCTGGCGGTACCTCCTCTTTCTGCCGTTCTGGGGGGGGCTTTCTGGGCGTACTCCAGGCCTGGAAGAAGACCTGAGTCGCGCTCAGCGCGCGGGGGCTTCGCAACATGGATGACGGGGTAAAGGAGATTCAAGACGAGGCCCAAAGGGAAGCGGTGGGCAAAAACGCGGTCAGGGTCTACATGACCTCCATGGTCTCGGCCCTGGCCCTGCCCTTTATCTTTGTGTCGGTAATGTGAGTATTTTCAGCGTGTTAATGATGGCGGGGGAATATGCCCAAACCAGGCTTTAGACACTTTGTGGGGGTGGACTTCTCCGGCGCGAAGAGCCCGTCCTTTCAGAGGAAGGCCATCTGGCTCTGCCGCGGGGTGGGGCTCACCTGGGAGGGCACCAAGGTCCTCACTATCTCCGAGCTCCGGTGCGGCCTCACCCGGAGGGAGCTCTTCAAGCTCATAGGAGACCTCGAGCCGGACCGCGACCAGGGGGTGCTGGTGGGGCTCGACTTCCCCTTCTCCTTTCCCCGGGGGTTCCCCGAAGGGATCGGGGGAGACTGGGCCGAGGTGGCGGCACACCTGGCCGCGAGCTCTCCGGAGGAGTTCATCTCGGCCAACGCGCCGCCCTTCTACGGCAACCTGAGGCGCGCGGTCCTCACCAGGCGGGACGACCGGTTCTTTGCTGAGGCCCGGTTCGAAGAGCTGAGAAAGACCGAAACCCTGGCCCAGGGCGCGGAGTCGGTGTTCAAGCTCGTGGGGCCCAGGCAGGTGGGAAAGGGCGCGCTCAGGGGGATACCCTACCTTGCGAAGTTCGCGAAAGAGCGGCCCCAAACCCATGTGATCTGGCCCTTCTCGGGCCAGACGGCCGGGCCCAGGGTGGTGGTGGTGGAGATATTCCCCCGGGTGTTCATGGGCAGGGTGAAAAAGAGCGTGGTCCAGGCCAGGCTCGAACTGCTGAACAACCTGAGAACCGACAACGTGATCATCCCGGGCCACGTGCGCGAGGCCGCGCTCGCGTTCCCCGACGCGCTGGACGCGCTGATGGGCGCGGTGGGGCTCTGGTATGAGGAGACCCAGAAGGACCGCCTCGCGTCCTACGATACCTCGATGTACAACGACCCCGCGGTGAGACGCGAGGGATGGATATACGGGGTGGACTACCCGTGAATTCAGGGAAAATCCTAGACCAATGAGCACCATGAACCTCGACAAGCTCTTCAACCCGGGCTCCGTCGCGATTATCGGCGCGAGCCCCAAAGAGGGGAGCGCAGGGGGACGGATCCTGTCCAACCTCATCGAGGGCGGGTTCGAAGGCCCCATATACCCCATAAACCGGACCTACGCGGAGGTGATGGGGCTCACCGCGTACCCGGACCTCTCCTCAGTGGGAGAGCCCGTTGACCTCGCGATGGTCGCGGTGACCCAGCCGCCCTTCAAGGAGAGGATCCTCGGGGAGACCAGGCTCATCCACGAGCCCTACGGCAAGTCCGCTGAGTTAGCGATCTTCATCGGGGACAGGTGGCAGGGAAAGGGCCTGGGCAGAAAGCTCCTCGAGGTGCTCATCGAGGTGGCGAGGGGCCGGGGCCTGAAAAAGATAACCGGGTGGGTGATGCGCGAGAACAAGAACATGCTGAGGCTCTGCGAGTCCCTCGGGTTCATAAAGTCCTTCAGCCATGAGGAGGGCGCGCAAAGGGTGGAGATAGAGCTTTAGCCTCTACCCATCAATTTATCCAGTCTTTTCTTCTCCCTGAGCTCCGAGAGGGTCTTGAGCGCGAACCTGCCCGCGAACTTGCTGTTTTCCAGGTATTTCAGCGTGTTCTCCCTGAAGTCCTTGGCAATGGCCCCGAGGGTTTGGGCAAGCTCGTCTTCGGGCACGAACAACCTTTGCATCTCTTTGTTGAACTCCACGGTGACGCCGTACTCCTCCCTAAGCTCTTCGAGGGCCTCTTGGTCATCCCCGAAGAAGGAGGGCTCAAGGGGCACCGCGATCTTGGCAGCAAGCCGGGCCAGCCACCTCCGGGAGTACATCTCCTGGGAGCGGTCCCAGAGCTCCACCGTGAGCCCGTTTTTAAGCTCCACCCTCTCGATGAGCCTCTCCACCTTCTTTTGCGCGGTGCGGAACTCCGTCATAGGTGCGCCCTCCCCCGTTGTTGCTTGCCTCCAAAAAGTTAACGCCGCTTTGGCATTTGGGCAAGGGGAAAATAATAGGTTCGGGACGCTTTGTGGCCGGAGCGCGGATATTGCCCCTGCGTGATGTGGTATAATCTGGCCTCGGATAAAACCTCAAAGAAGGGAGGCGGCCCATGAAAGCCTATCGCAAGGAGCTCTTCTTCGACGTGTCCACCCGCCGCGCGTTCATCCACATCACCCACCAGGTGGACGAGTGCCTCATAGAGAGCGGCATCCAGGAGGGGTTTTGTTTGGTGAACGCGATGCACATCACCGCGAGTGTGTTTATCAATGACAACGAGCCCGGCCTCCACCAGGACTACGAGGAGTGGCTGGAGAGGCTCGCGCCCCACGAGCCCATAAGCCAGTACAGGCACAACAGAACAGGCGAGGACAACGGCGACGCGCACCTCAAGAGGCAGGTCATGGGCAGGGAGGTGGTGGTCGCGGTCACGGAGGGGAGGCTCGATCTCGGCACCTGGGAGAGGATATTCTACGGGGAGTTCGACGGCAAAAGGCGCAAGAGGGTTTTGGTGAAGATTATTGGAGAATGATTAGTGAATCGCGCTACAGCAAGATGCTGGCCGCCAATAGTCATCCCCGACCCC
>JARFUL010000192.1 GCA_029289015.1 Syntrophobacteria bacterium
AAAAAGGGCAAAAAGGCCATAGGCACCACGGGCCGGGGCATAGGGCCCTGCTACGAGGACAAGGCCGGGCGCAGGGGGTTCAGGGTGGGCGAGCTCCTGGACTTTCCCCGGTTCAAGGACAAGCTGGCCGAGGTTCTTGAAGAGAAGAACTTCCTCCTCACCCAGTTCTTCGGGGAGGAGCCCCTCGACTTTGCCCAAGTAATCGATGAATTTTCAGGGTATGCCCGGCGTCTCGAGGGTTTCGTGGACGACGTGCCCGGCATCATCCAGGCCGCGCTGGAAAGGGGCCAAAACGTCCTCTTCGAGGGCGCGCAGGGCACCCACCTCGACATAGACCACGGCACATACCCCTTTGTCACCTCCTCCAACACCGTCGCGGGCAACGCGTGCGCGGGCGCGGGGCTGGGCCCCACCTCCATAGGCAAGGTTCTGGGCGTGGTGAAGGCCTACACCACCAGGGTGGGGGGCGGCCCCTTCACCACGGAGCTCACCGACGAGACCGGCGCGCACATGCAGAGGGTGGGCACGGAGTTCGGCTCCACCACGGGCAGGCCCCGCAGGTGCGGCTGGCTGGACACGGTGGTGCTCAACAACGCGGCCCGGCTCAACGGGCTGGCGGGGTTCGTGATCACCAAGCTGGACGTGCTCACCGGGCTCCCCACCCTGAAGATAGCGACCGGCTACAGGACCCCCGATGGCGAGACCACGCGGTTCCCCGACGAAATCTCCGAGCTTGAGCGCACCCGGCCCATCTACCTAGAGGTTCCCGGCTGGCAGGACAACATCCGGGAGTGCCGGTCCCTTAAGGAGCTGCCCAAAGAGGCGCGAGATTACCTGGACGCGATCGAGGAGCTCACCCGCGTACCCATAGCCATGGTCTCCGTAGGCCCCGAGAGGGACGAGACCATAGTCCTGGAAGACCCCTTCGGCTAGGCCCCGCGTTTCCATCTCGATGCGCGCCCGCTGCCTAGCGCCCAAATTCCGGTTATAATCAATTAGTGTGGTTAAGAGCTGTAAGTCCGGCCCGTGCAGCCGGTCTTTCCCGGGGAGATTGAATGAGCGCTGTCAAAGGCGAGCTTCTCACCACTGCTATGGCGGTGATGCCCTACCGGGACGTGGGCATGGCCCTCGAACTGGCGCTCAGGATGGACGTGCCGTTCTGGCCCCAGCTCCCCAACCTCAGCTACCTTGAGGACATGTACGTCCAGGCGTCGGAGCACTTCCCGGGCATTCTCCTGGACATGGACGCGCGCACGCTTAGGTTCTCCGAGGAGAAGTTCGCGCAAGAGCTTCCCGAGACCCTGGCCCACTTCGAAGAGCCGGACTACTTCGACATAAGCGAGACCTACTCCGAGGTCTACCACCGGTTCCTGGCCCTAGATTTGAAAGAGAGGCCCGCGATCCGGGGGCAGCTCGAGGGGCCCATCAGCTTCGGGCTCAACGTTTTGGACACGGACGACAGGCCCATAATATTCAACGACAACGTGAGACCCTTCATGCTGGAGGTGATGGCAAAGAGGGTGAACGTGCAGCTCGGCCGCCTCAAAAAGATGAATAAAAACGCGTTCATGTACATTGACGAGCCGGGGCTCCAGTTCATCTTCTCAGGCATGTCGGGATACAACGACATCGCGGCGAAGAGGGACATGGAGCACTTCTTCTCCCTGCTGGACAGGCCCCGGGGGGTGCATCTATGCGGCAACCCGGACTGGGACTTCCTCTTGACCCTCGATCTGGACGTCCTGTCCCTGGACGTGTACCTCAACGGGGAAGTCTTCTCCAGCTACGAGCGGACCATCAAGGATTTCCTGGCCAGGGGCGGGGTCATAGGCTGGGGCATTGTGCCCACCAATGTGGACTACTTCTACGAGGAGAACATCGACTCCCTCGAAGCGCGGCTCCTGAACATCTGGGCGGAGCTGGAGAAAAAGGGCATAGACAGGGAGCTCATGGTCTCCCAAAGCCACATCACCCCCGCGACCTGCTGCCTCGCGCACCCGGAGTGTCTCAACACCGTGGCCCTGGCCTTTGACCTGACCAACGAGCTGGCAGAAAGGCTAAGGCACAGATACCGCGCGTACATCACGTGACGCGCGCTTGGCCCTGCCCATCCCCCAGGCCCTCAAGCGGGCACCCGCCGCATAAAGGCCTTTTCCTGCAAAACTCCTTTCCCACCTTCACGAAGAGCGCGTGGAACTCGTTGAAGAGGGCCGCGTCCGCGGGCAGGTTGTCCATGAAGAGCCTCCGCACCTCCTCGTAGGGCGCGGCCTCCCCCTCGATGAGCCCGTGGCGGAAGAGGACCCTTTTGGTGTATGCGTCCACCACGAAGGAGGGTATGCCCCCCGCGTAGAGGAGGATGGAGTCCGCGGTCTCGGGGCCGATCCCCCACACACCAAGAAGCTCCTCGCGGAGCCTTCCGGGCCCGGTTCGAAACATAGTGTCCAGGGAGCCTGAGTACCGGGAAAAGAGGTAGTCGAGAAATGACCTCAGCCTTGCGGCCTTGAGGTTGTAGTAGCCAGCGGCCCGTATCAGCGCGGCCATTCTCTTTGGCTCTACCCTGTGGAGGGCGTCCGGAGTGAGAAGCCCCTCCCTTTTCAGCGCACGAAGCCCCTTTTTCGCGTTTTGCCACGCGGTGTTCTGGGTCAAAATAGCGCCGACAATGGTCTCGAAGCGGGTGTCGGAGGGCCACCAGTTCTGGGGGCCGAAGCAGCTAGAGAGCAGGCCGAAAAGCTCAAGGAGCCTCGTGCCCACCGTCGTCCTCTCCCCCCGTGTCCAAAAAGCCCGTGTCCAAATAACCCTGATGGACCCTGTCCTCCAGGAAGCTGTAGTACCTGCCGGACCGGCCGATGATGATGTGGTCGACTATCACCACCCCCAGGAGCCTCGCGGCCTGGCCGAGCTCCTCGGTGAGCTTGATGTCGTGGGGGGAGGGCTCGGGGTCGCCGGAGGGGTGGTTGTGCACCAGGACCAGCCCCGCGGCGTTGTTGTCCAGCGCGGCCTTGACCACCTCCCGGGGGTAGACCGTGGACCCGCCGAGGCTGCCCTCGAAGAGCGGCTGGACCTTCATGACCCTGCCCTTTATGTCCAGATGGATGACGGAGAAGACCTCCCTTTTCAGGTCCCTGAACGCGTGGGAGAGGTAGCCCAGAACAGCCCTGGGGGTGTACCGGGGCCTAGATTCCTCCAGGGAGTCCCTGAGGTACCTCCTCGCGGCCTGGTGCACCATCTTGAGGCCCATCACGTTCACAGGGCCTATTCCCTTTATCTCGCGGAGCTCCTCCACCGGGGCTTCGAGCACCCCGCTGAGGGAGCCGAACCGCTTCAGCGCGTGCCTCGCGGACTGCTTCACGTCCCTGCGGGGGGTGAACACGGTGAGGAGAAGCTCGATTATCTCCTCGTCGGTGAGCCCGTCCATCCCCAGCTCGAGGAACTTCTCCCTGAGCCTCTTGCGGTGGCCGGCCACCTTCTTTTTGAACCCCTCGTCCATGGCCCCCCCCTTTTTGGTATAACGGACCGCCGGGGATTTTTAAGGCACGGTGTTGGCAGATGGCATTAATCTTAAGGCAACCGCGTTCGCGGCACAAGACGATTTTTTACCCGCGCCGGGCCGGGAACCCTCCAGATGTCCCTTGCCGCGCCGGGACTTTCTGGATATTTTAAGAATTAACCCTTGACATAGAGCAAAAAGGTATAGATACGTTAATGGTTTATTAATAAATTTTAAACATAGGAATAGGCAGTAGTTAATGTTCGAGTCACTGTCAGAGAAGCTCCAGGGGGTCCTGAGAAGGCTCAAGGGCCACGGCAAGCTCAACGAGAAGCATATCAAGGAGGCCATGCGGGAGATGAGGCTGGCTCTCCTCGAGGCGGACGTGAACTACCTCGTGGCCAAGGACTTCGTGAAGAAGGTCTCCGAGAGGTCCCTGGGCCAGGAGGTGATGCGCTCGCTCACCCCGGGCCAGCAGGTGGTGAAGATCGTCCACGAGGAGCTGACCGAAGTCATGGGCGCCCAGGCCAGGGAGCTGAAGCTCGCCGGCCGGCCCCCGGTTTCGGTGATGCTCGCGGGCCTCCAGGGCTCGGGGAAGACCACCACCGCGGCCAAGCTGGGGCTCTACCTCGCGGACAGGGGCAGAAAGCCCCTTCTCGTGCCCCTCGACCTGAGAAGGCCCGCCGCGGTTGAGCAGCTTGTGGTCCTGGGCCGGGAGCTCGGTATCCCCGTATATCCCTCCGAGATGGGCCGGGATACCGCGGCCCTGGCAAAGGACGCGGTGGAATTCGCCAGGTCCCGCGGGCTCGACACCCTGATCCTCGACACCGGGGGCCGCCTCCATGTGGACGAGGAGCTCATGGAGGAGCTGAAAAGCATAGCTTTTGCGATAGCGCCCGAGGAGGTCCTCCTGGTGGCCGACGCGATGACGGGCCAGGACGCGGTGAACGTGGCCGGGGAGTTCGACAGGTGGCTCGATCTCACGGGGGTGATCCTCACCAAGCTGGACGGTGACGCGAGGGGGGGCGCGGCCCTCTCCATAACCTCGGTGACCGAAAAGCCCATAAAGTTTGCGGGGGTGGGCGAAAAGACCGACGCGCTGGAGCTCTTCCACCCCGACAGGATGGCCAGCCGGATCCTGGGGATGGGCGACGTCCTTACCCTGGTGGAGAAGGCCCAGGCCCAGATGGACGAGGAGAAGGCGCTTGAGCTGCAGAAGAAGATCCTCACCGACACCTTCACCCTGGATGACTTCAGGGACCAGCTCCGCTCGCTCAGGAAGATGGGCGGCATAGAAGACCTTTTGGCGATGATACCGGGAATGGGGAGGCTCAAGGACCTGAAGAAGTTCAAGCCCGACGACTCGGAGCTGGTGAGGATCGAGGCGATCATCAACTCCATGACCCCT
>JARFUL010000193.1 GCA_029289015.1 Syntrophobacteria bacterium
CGAATACCTCAACCTCAAGAGGGGAGTGGCTTTGCCCACGGTGGTGGAGCTCTATAGGGATAACCGCCTGGTCAAGCGCTTCATCATCAAGAGATACAGCCTGAACCCCCCGCTCTCCTCGGATCTCTTTTCCCTGAAAAGACTCAAGGGGCTCGGCCTCTCCGGCCGGTCGGGGTAGGAGATGGGGCCGCGCAGAGCGGATACCGGCCGAGGCCGCTTTGCCGAGGTCGCGGTGCCGGTGCCGGTCCACGGCCCCTTCACCTACGCGGTGCCCCCGGAAATTGCCCGTTCCCTCGCGCCCGGAGCCCTGGTCGCGGTGCCCTTCCGAAAGTCCGTGGCCGCGGGCCTCGTGCTCAAGCTCCTGGATGAGCCTCCCCCAAAGAGCCCCAAAGAGTTCAGGGAGATCCTGGGGATAATCTCCCAGGCGCCCCTCATTCCAGGGGAGCTCATCAGCCTGGTCAACTGGGTCGCCGCGTACTACCTCTACCCCGTGGGTCTCGCGGCCAAGACCGCGCTCCCCGAGGGGCTGTTAGGGAGGCCGCGGCTCGTGTACCGGGCCACGGATGAGGGCCGGGCCGCGCTGGCAGGGGGCAAGCTCTCCAAAAAGGCCCAGGAGATTGTCGCGCGCGCGGCCGAGCAGCACGTCTTTCCCCGCGACTCCAAAGAGGGCAGGCTCTGCGCCAGGCTTTCGGGCGGGGGGCTTTTAGACGCGGGGTGGGAGCTCGCGTCCCTGGCCACGAGGCCCAGGAGGCTCACCTTCGTCAGCCCGAAGGACAAGGCCAGAGGGGACCTCTCGGTCCGGGAGGAGTCCCTGCTCGTCCACCTGGGGGAGCGCGGGCGTCTGCTCAAGGAGCTCAAGGGGCTGGTGCCCAACTTCAGGAGGTGGGTGAAATCCCTCGAGGAGAAGGGGCTCGTTGAGCTGAGCCTCGTGGAGACCCTAAGAGCTCCCCTCGCGGTGCGTGAGGAGCCGGTCCCCTTCGCGCTCACCCGGGAGCAAAAGAGCGCGCTCAGCGCAGTATCCTCGGCCCGGGACGGCTTCGGCCCGTTTCTCCTCTTCGGGGTCACCGGCTCGGGCAAGACCGAGGTCTACCTGAGGGCGCTCTCCGAGGTGCTCGGCCGCGGCCAGGGCGCGATGGTCCTGGTGCCGGAGATAGGGCTCACCCCCCAGATGGAGGCCAGGTTCCGGGCCAGGCTGGGCCACTCCCTCGCGCTGATGCACTCCGGGCTTTCCAGGGCCAGGAGGATCTCGGAGTGGCTGAGACTGCTCAGGGGAGAGGCTAGGGTGGTCCTGGGGACCAGGTCCGCGGTCTTCGCGCCGGTGAAAGACCTGGGCCTCATCGTGGTGGACGAGGAGCACGACCCCTCCTACAAGCAGGACGAGGGGCTCACCTACCACGCGAGGGACGTCGCGGTGATGCGCGCGAGGAGTCTGGGCATACCCGTGGTGCTGGGGTCCGCGACCCCGTCGGTGGAGTCCTTCCACCATGCCAAAAGCGGCCGCTACAGGCTCATCACCCTCCCCAAGAGGGTGGACGAAAAAGAGATGCCCAGGGTGGAGGTGGTGGACCTCAAGGGAGAGGAGGGCACGGTCTCCCCGGGCCTCAAAGAGCTCCTCGGGCAGACCCTGGCCGCGGGGGACCAGGCCATATTCTTTCTAAATAGAAGGGGCCAGGCCAACTTCGTGCTCTGCCGGGGGTGCGGGTTCGTGGCCAGGTGCGCCGCGTGCGAGGTGAGCCTCACCCTGCACAAGGACCCCCCAAGGCTCCTCTGCCACTACTGCGGCCTGACCCTGCCGCCGGACCCGGTGTGCCCCACCTGCGGCGGCCGGCCCAAGCCCTACGGAGTGGGCACCGAGAGGGTGGAGGAGGAGGTGAAGAGCCTCTTCCCCGGCTCCAGGGTCGCGAGGATGGACAGGGACACCACCTCCCGGAAGGACTCCCACAAGAGGCTCATCGAGGGCATGGACAGCCGCCAGGTTGATGTGCTGGTGGGCACCCAGATGGTCTCCAAGGGGCACCACCTCCCCGGCGTGGCCCTGGTGGGGGTGGTGAACGCAGACACAGGGCTCCACATGCCCGACTTCAGGGCCGCGGAGCGCACCTTCCAGCTTCTCACCCAGGTCGCGGGCAGGGCCGGGAGGGGCCCGAGCCCCGGCAGGGTGGTGGTGCAGACCTTCAGCCCGGACCACCCCTCCATAATCGCGGCCGCGTCCCACGACTTCCTCGCGTTCTTCGAGCAAGAGATCGAGACCCGAAGGGAGCTGGGGCTGCCCCCCTTCTCCAGGATGATCAGGGTGGTGGTATCATCCCCGGCCAAGGGGCTGGCCAGGAGCTTCGCCCATGATGTGGGCCAAAGGGCCAGGAGGCTCGCGGGGAACGCGAAAGCCGAGGTCCTTGGCCCGGCCGAGGCGCCCCTTTCGAGGCTCAGGGGGAGGTTCCGCTACCACCTTCTCCTCAAGGGGGAGAGCGCGCTGAGCCTCAACAGGATGGCCGCCAGGCTGATAAACATCCCCAAAAAGAGGGCGCGGGTGAGGCTCCGGCTCGACATTGACCCGCTCCAGATGCTCTAGGGAAAGAGCACCGTGAGGCCCCGGGCCCCTCTTTTTGCCCGGGAGCTCTATCCGTAGCGTCTTTCGTTGAGTAAATCGGCGATGTCGGCTAAGATAACCGGCCAGGGAAATGTTTATCCACCAGCCACGAGGAGACAGCAAGTGGAGTTCAACGAGAAGCTGATGAAGGTACTTAACCACTGGGTTCACCACGGCGAGGAGCACGTGGCCTCATACTTCAAGTGGGCGAAGGAGGCCAGGGGCAAGGGCATGATCGACGTCGCGGTGCTGATCGAAGACGCGGCCGAATCAACCAGGGAGGCGATCGAGAGGTTCAAGGAGGCGGAGAAAGTCCTTTAAGAGAACCGATGAGGGAGACCTCCTACATAGACGTGACAGACCCCTCCACCGGGGAGCTGCTGGGCCAGGTGGAAGACGCGGGGACCGAGAGGGTAGACGAGGTCCTGGGCCGGGCCCGGGAGGGTTTTTCCCGCTGGACCAGGGTTCTGCCCTCCGAGAGGGCGTCCCTTCTTAGGTCTGTGGCCGCAAAGATCATGGCCGAGAAGAAGGTCCTCGCCCAAATGCTCACCCGGGAGGTAGGAAAACCCGAGCCCCAGGCCGAAAAGGAGGTCGCGAGCGCGGTGGAGGTGCTGGATTACTACGCGGGGGAGGCGCTCAGGGTCCCCGGGGAGATGCCCCAGAGCGTGGGGCCCGGAGAGAGGGTTCTCATAGACCGGGTGCCCGTGGGCGTGGTGGCCGCGATCACCCCCTTCAACTATCCGCTTGCCACCCTGGCCTGCAAGCTGGGGCCCGCGTTGGCCGCGGGCTGCTCGGTAGTAGCCAAGCCGGACGAGCACACCCCCTTTTCCACCATAGAGCTCATGCAGCTCGCCCAGGACGCGGGACTGGACCCCGGGGTCTTCCAGGTGGTGAACGGGACCGGCGAGAGAACCGGCATGGCCCTCGTAAGGAGCCCGAAGGTGGACCTGGTGGCCTTCACCGGGTCGAGGGACGCGGGTAAAAAGATAATGGCCCAGGCCGCGGGCACGGTGAAGAGGCTGGTGCTGGAGCTGGGGGGGCAGTGCCCGGCCATAGTGCTGAGGCGCGCGCCCTGGAGAGAGTCCCTCGGGGCCATTGTGCACCAGTGCTTCAACAACTCCGGCCAGTACTGCTACCGCATAAACCGCATCTTTGTGGAGAAGGGCGAGTACGAGCCCTTTGTGGAGGGACTTGTGGCCGCGGCGGGCTCCCTCAAGGTGGGGCCCGTGGCCGAGCCCGGGGTCGACCTGGGGCCTTTGAGGAAGATGGATATCCTCGAGAAGGCCCAGCTCCACGTCAGGGACGCGCTGGAAAACCGCGGGGAACTCCTCCTTGGCGGCGAGAGGCTCGCGGGGGGGAGCTATGAGCGGGGTCTCTTCTTTCCCCCCACGGTGATCGGCCGGGCAAGCCCTAAGATGCTGGTCATGTCCGAGGAGACCTTCGGCCCGGTGGTGGGGGTGATGGAGGTAAACGACGCGAAGGAGGCCACCAGTCTCGCGGACGCCACCCCCTACGGCCTCGCGGCATACGTGTTCTCAGAAGACCCGTCCGAGGGGCTCAAGATAGCGGAGTCCCTCAGGGTGGGCTCCGTGTGGGTGAACCGGATCCACCAGGCCTACATCTTCGCGCCCTTCGGAGGGATGGGCGAGTCGGGCCTGGGCCGGGAGAAGTCCCGCTTCGGGCTCGAGGAGTACCTGGAGCTAAAGACCATATACTTCCACTACTGAGGGAAAAAAGGAGGTGAAGATGCCGCAGGTTGTTGCGTTTTGCGGCAGGTCCGGGTCGGGAAAGACCACCGTGCTGACCGGGCTCCTGACCGAGTTGTCCGGCCGGGGCTGGCGGGTGGGGGTGATCAAGCACGCGTCCCACCACGGTTTCGAGCTGGACGAGGAGGGAAAGGACTCCATGAAGCTTCGCGAGGCCGGGGGCAACCCCGCGGTGGTGGTCTCTGCCCAGAGGGTCTTCGTGGTGGAGGAGACCCCCGAGGAGATGGACCTTTTGGAGGTGGCCTCCAGGTTTTTGGGCCGGGTGGATATAGTTTTGGCCGAGGGGTTCAAGAAGAGCCCGGTCCCCAAGGTGGAGGTGCTGGGCCAAGGCGGCGAGCCTCCCCTGATGAAGCCCGAGGACCGCGTCATTGCCGTTGTGGGGGACGCGAGGGAGGGGACCATCGCCCCCAGGTTCGGCCCGGATGAGACGGTAAAAATAGCGGACTTCATCGAGGCCAGGTTCCTGAAGAACGAGCGAAGGCCCGGGATCGTGGTCCGCCTGGACGGGCGCAAGCTGGGGATGAAGGGGTTCGTCCGGGAGTTCGTGAAGAACGGCATCCTGGGGATGCTCAAGTCCCTGCGGGGGTTCGGCGACCCGGACCGCATAACCATCACCATCTACCCCAAGAGGGACGAGAGGTGAACGCCGCGCTCCTTGCCGGGGGGCTCTCAAGCCGGTTCGGGGGGCAAAAGTCCCTGGTGGAGTGGCGGGGAAAACCCCTCGTCCAGGTGGTGACCCACAGGCTCAAGTCCCTCTTCGGCCGGGTGATGGTGGTCACCGACGACCCGCTCAGGTACGGGTTTTTGGACGTGGTCGCGGTGAGGGACATAGAGCCCGGGCTAGGCCCCCTGGGAGGGCTCATGACCGCGCTCTACCACGCGACCTCGGACCAGGTCTTCCTCAGGGGCTGCGACATGCCCCTGATTAATGAGGGGCTGGTCTCGTTCATGAGGGAGCGGGCCGCGGGCAAACCCGCGCTGGTGCCCGAGGCCTTCGGCGCGCTCCAGCCCCTTTGCGCGATCTACAGTAAAAGCGCGCTCAGGGAGGTGGAGAGGATGGTGAAGGAGGGCGACATGGCCATAACCAGGGTGGTAAGAAGGGTCAGGGGGGCGGTGCTCTCCGAGGAAGAGACCCGGGCCTTTGACCCTGAGCTCGTCTCGTTTTTGAGCTTCAACTCCAAAAAGGAGCTTCAAGCGCTGAAGATGAGGTTCGAGGGGGAAGGCTGAGCCGCGGCCGGGCCGTTGTTGGACATGGGCTTGAAATCCAAAGTAGTGAGGACGCGGGTAGAGGTCGAGGGGGTTGTCCAGGGGGTGGGTTTCAGGCCCTTCGTCTACCGCACCGCGAAGGAGCTCGGGCTCACCGGCTTTGTGCTCAACTCCTCCCGAGGGGTGGAGATCGAGGTGGAAGGCGCAGGGAGCGCGGTCATGGGCTTCCTGGAAAACCTCGAGAATTCCCCGCCGCCACTCGCGAGGATAACCTCCGTCAAGACCAAGGAGATCCCGACCGAGAACTCCCGCGCGTTCATCATCGCGCTCTCCCAGGACACCGACCGCAAGAGGGCCCACGTCTCCCCGGACGTAGCAGTTTGCCGCGACTGCCTGAGAGAGATGCGCGACCCCGCGGACCCGAGGTTCCGCTACCCCTTCATAAACTGCACCAACTGCGGGCCCCGCTACACCATCATCATGGACGTGCCCTACGACAGGCCCTTTACCACCATGGCGGTGTTCGAGATGTGCGAGGTCTGCGCCGGGGAGTACCACGACCCCCTAAACCGCAGGTTCCACGCGCAGCCGGTCTGCTGCCCCGGGTGCGGCCCCGGGGTCTGGCTCGCAAACAAAGAGGGTGAGGAGATAGTCGCAAAAGACCCCGTAGCAGAGACCATACGGCTCCTTGAGCACGGTAGAATCGTCGCGATAAAGGGGCTGGGAGGGTTCCACCTCGCGGTGGACGCGGGCAACGAGGACGCGGTCTTGAGGCTCAGGTCCCGCAAGCTGAGGGAGGAGAAGCCCCTGGCCGTAATGGCCCGGGACATTGACGCGGCGAGGGAGATCTCCGAGCCCACCGAGGACGAGGCGGAGCTGCTTTTGGACCAGAGAAGGCCCATCGTGCTTGTGAAAAAGAGGGCCGGGTCAAAGGTCTCGGAGCAGGTCGCGCCGAACAACCGCTACCTCGGGGTCATGCTCCCCTACACCCCGCTCCACCACCTGCTCATGGAGGGGGCCTTCCCCGCGTTGGTCATGACCTCGGGGAATCTCTCCGAGGAGCCCATCGCGATAGACAACGGGGAGGGACTAAAGAGGCTCGGCAACATAGCGGATTTCTTCCTCCTCCACGACCGGGACATCTATCTTAGGGCCGACGACTCGGTGGTCATGTTCGCGGGGGGCCGGGAGAGGCCGCTCCGCAGGTCCAGGGGCTGGGCCCCGGCTCCCCTGAAACTGCCCTTCCCCGCGCCGCCCCTTCTGGCAGTGGGCGCGATGATCAAGAACACGGTGCTCGTGGCCAGGGGCCAGGACGCGTTCCTCTCCCAGCACATCGGCGACCTGGAGAACATCGAGACCTACCACTTTCTCGTGCTCACCGTTCAGCACCCGAGGAGGATCTTCGACGTGGCCCCGGAGGTCGCGGTGGCTGACCTCCACCCGGACTATCTCTCCACCAGGTACGCGGGCTCCCTGGATGGGGTTAGGCTCATTCGGGTGGCCCACCACCACGCGCACGCGGCCAGCTGCATGGCGGAAAACGGCTTGGAAGGCCCGTGCCTCGCGCTGACCCTCGACGGCATGGGGCTGGGCACCGACGGGACCGCGTGGGGGGGCGAGCTCCTTTTGGCCGAGTACGCGACATTCAGGAGGCTGGGCCACCTTACCAATGTGCCCCTTATAGGCGGCGACATGGCTGCCAGAGAGCCCTGGCGCATGGCGCTCTCTTGGCTCATCCACGCGTACGGGCCCGAATTGCCAAAGGCCGAGGTATTAAAGAGGCACCGGGAGAAACTCCCCGTTCTTTTAAAGATGGTGGAAAAGGGGGTCAACACTCCCCCCACCACCTCCCTGGGAAGGCTCTACGACGGGGCCGCGGCGATTCTCGGAATCCGGGACGCGGTGAGCTTCGAGGGCCAGGCCGCGATGGAGCTGGAGATGGCGGCCCGGGGGGTTTCGGAGCCCTACCCCTTCGAGGTCAAAGAAGAGGGCGAAATGCTGAAGGCAGACCCCGCGGGTATTATCCGGGGGCTAAGTGAAGACGTTGAGCGGGGCCGCGATGTGTCCGAAATAGCAGGCTCCTTCCAGACGTCGGTGGTGGAGATGTTCTCCGAGATGACGAGGCTCGCGGGGGAAAGGACCGGCCTCAGCCGGGTGGCGCTCTCCGGCGGCTGCTTCCAGAACCGGTTCCTCCTGGAAAACTTCACCCATAGGCTGAAAGGGCTGGGGTTCGAGGTCTTCACCCACACGGAGGTCCCCGCGAACGACGGCGGGCTGCCCCTGGGCCAGGCCGCGGTGGCCGCGGCCATCATCGCGAGGGAAAGGAAGGCCTAGCCCTTGAGGAAATCCGCGATCTTCTCCTGCACCTCGTCCATCCGGCCGTGGGCATACGCGCCTGCTGGCCAGGTGGTGAGGAAGCCGTCCCCCTCGCTGCGGGGAATTACGTGGATGTGCGCGTGGTCTATGATCTGGCCCGCAACGGCCAGGTTGTTCTGGAGCAGGTTGAACCCCTGGGCCCCGAACACCCTGTGCACCGCCTCGGCCACCCTCTTGGAGACCACCACCATCTCGTAGAGCACCTCGTCGGGTACCTCGTAGATGAGCATGTAATGCGCCTTGGGGATG
>JARFUL010000194.1 GCA_029289015.1 Syntrophobacteria bacterium
CGCGACGTGCACCGTGGGGATGATGATGCTGGTCAGCGCGGTGGAGCTGATCACCGTGTATGTCGCGCTTGAGCTCTCGTCCTACTCGCTCTACATCCTGGTGCCGCTGAGGAAGGGCGACGAGGTGGATCTTGAGGCCGCGATCAAGTATCTCCTGATAGGGGCCACCTCCTCCGTGCTGCTTTTGTTCGGCATGTCCTACATCTACGGGCTCACCCACACCACCTACATCAGCGAGCTGTACCACGTTCTCCCCCAGGTGATAGGCACCCCCGCTGCATCCGTGGGGTTCGTCTTGATGCTCGCAGGGTTCTTCTTCAAGCTCGCGGTCTTCCCGTTCCACTTCTGGGCCCCGGACGTGTACTTCGGCTCCGCGAACCAGGTCACCGCGTACATCGCGACCACGTCCAAGGTGGGAGCCATAGCGATCCTCATCCGCATGGTCTCCATAGCCACCGGGGCCGATTCAGCGTATCTGGTGGACGTCCTGGTAACGCTCTCCATCGTGTCCATGACCCTGGGCAACCTGGTGGCCATCATCCAGAAGGACCTCAAGAGGATGCTCGCGTACTCCTCCATCGCGCACGCGGGATACGTGCTCATAGGCATCCTCTCCATGTCCGAGAAGGGCTACGCCAGCGCGATCTTCTACGCGCTCGCGTACCTGATAATGAACTTCTCCTGCTTCATGGTGCTCACCAAGGTGGCTGATGGAGGCAAGAACTTGAGGATAAGCGAGCTGGCAGGGCTCCACAAGCGGTCCCCGCTTCTAGCCATGACTCTCATGCTGGGGCTGTTCGGCCTCGCGGGAATACCGCCCACCGTAGGGTTCACCGGCAAGTTCTTTCTGTTTACCGCGGCCATGGAAAAAGGTTTCTTCACCCTGGTCATCATCGGAATGATAAACGCTACCATCTCGCTCTACTACTATCTCATCGTTGTGAAAGCCGCGTACCTCCTCGAGCCGGAGGTGGAGCCTCCAGCTCTTGAGGTATGCTACGGCATCCGGGTTCTCAGCATCGTTCTCATCGTGACTATGGTTGTTGTGGGTATGTTCCCCGCGAAGGCTTTCGACCTTGTCCTGGCCGCGGCCAAACTGCTCATCTGAGGCATGTAGATATATGTACTACGACACCAAGGACATACCGGTTTTCTTCGAGGACAAAGAGGTAATCTCGCCTTTTACCCGGAAGATGGTCCCGCGGGAAGGCAAGGCCGCGCCCTCGGAGCGGGTCTTTCCGAAGACCCTGAAGCGGCCCCTGGTCACGGTCCTCAACCCCGAGTCCGAAGGGTCCCCCCACGCGGCCGAGATCCTGAGGGACGTACGCCGGGAGATCATCAGGGCCGGGCTCGACCTGGATGTGGGGTTCATCAAGTCCGGCGGGCCCTCGCCCTACGGCAACCTGCTGGGGTTTCCCAGCCTGGGCCTCTACTATGCCGGGTTCAAGCCCAAAGACGTCACCCACATCGTGGCCGAGACCTTCCAGAGGGGCAACATCATCGCGCCGTTGGCGCTCATGTCCCACACCAAGGCCACGGACTCGCGGTTCCTCTTCGACTCGAAGTCCGGGTTCATCGCGGCGATCGACGAGTCCCAGTGCATGGTCCGGGTGGCCCGCTACTTCGCGGACTGGGAGGAGGACGTCTCCTGCGGCATGTGCACCCCGTGTCGGGTGGGCTCCGGGCTCCTGAGGCAGTCCCTGGCCAGGCTCACCGAAGGCCGCGCGCGGGAGGAGGAGCTGGAGAAGATCAAGGAGCTCCTAGACATGCTGGTGGACACCATGTCCACTTCAACCTACTGCCAGTTCGGCATAACCACCTCCGCGCCCATTGCCTCGGCCCTCAAATACTTTGCCGAGGAGTTCGAGGCCCACGCGGAAGGCAGGTGCCCCGCGGGCGCGTGCAAACCCCTCGTCTCCCTCGAGGCCGCAAAGGGTTAGCCCCCAAAGGCCCGATACATCCCCCGAGACACGAAGAACCTCTAACACCGGGATCTTGCGCGGCCGCGGGCCCTCTTGCCTCCTGGTGTTTCCCGGGCTCGAAGATATCTCCCGGCGCGCGGGGAGGTTCCCCTTGGCCATATAGATTGTTAAACAGGTCTTTTTCCTTTAATATGGATAAGATGAGCAAAGCCGCGGACACAAAGAGGAAGAGGTCTCCCACCCGCACAAGCTCCTTCGGCTCCCCCGGAAGGGCGGCCCACGACTCCTCCCCCTTTTACAACAAGAGGCTCTACGAGGGGCTGCCCCCCGAGGAGGAAGCCCGGTACCTGGAGAACGAGGTTCCCCCGGAGGTGCTCGACACGGTGCTTCTCAAGTCGTCGGAGTCCATGGACGAGCTGCCCGACAACTCGGTGCATCTCATGGTCACCTCGCCGCCCTACAACGTGGGCAAGGACTACGACGAGGACCTGAGCCTCGACGAGTACCTGGAGTTTCTCGGCCGGGTGATGGCGGAGGTCCACCGGGTTCTCGTGCCCGGCGGCAGGGCCGCGATAAACATAGCCAATGTGGGCAGGAAGCCCTACATCCCCTTGAACGGCCTCATAGCCGGGCTGATGGACTCCCTGGGCTTTTTCATGCGCGGGGAGATAATCTGGAACAAGTCCGCGAGCGCGGGCTCCTCCACCGCGTGGGGGAGCTGGCTGGCCGCGACCAACCCGACCTTGAGGGACGTGCACGAGTACATCCTGGTCTTCTCAAAGGGAGCGTTCAGGCGGGAGAACCCCCGGCACAGGGCCTCCACCGTCTCCAGGGACGAGTTTTTGGAGTTTACGAAGTCCATCTGGTCCTTTTCCACCCAGGCGGCCAGGACGGTGGGCCACCCCGCGCCCTTTCCCGTGGAGCTGCCCTACCGTCTCATCCAGCTCTTCACCTTCGAGCGCGAGGTGGTGCTCGACCCCTTCATGGGGTCCGGGCAGACCGGGATCGCGGCGCTCAAGGCAAAGAGGCGCTACGTGGGATACGAGATAGACCCGGGCTTCAAGGAGCTGGCGGACCAAAGGATCGGGGAGTTCTCCGCAGGGCTCAGCGAGGCATAGGGGTATGCGTGAAGTGGTTTTGGACTTCGCGGAAATGAGTTAACATAGGACCGGGGCCGAGGCGCGGCAATGTTTGGCCGCGGCCGTAAAATTAAGCAAAGGTTGCGCTGGATTAACTTCAGGAGGGGTTGATGTACTACAGGAGAAAAGGCGAACGCATCATGTTCAACGAGGAGGAGTTCTTTTCCTACATGGAAAAGAGGGTCGGCGACGTGGCGGATATCATGTCCAACGGCGTGCTTACCATACTCATTATGCTGGGCGGGTATTCCGTGCTCATGCTCAGGCTCGAGTCCAACCTCTACTTCCTCGCGGTCCTCGGGGTGCCTTTCCTCCTCAGGTATCCCATCAGGAAGTGGCTTTTCAAATACGTGATCAAGATGTTCACGGAACTTCTGGCCATAAGTGAGGGGGCTCTGTAGGGAGAAGAGGTGTCCTATGGCTTTAAGAATCGCAGGGAGCTCGGTTGCCGCGGGCAGGTCTATGGGGTGGCTTTCAGGGTTTTCTGCGCTCTTGCTCGCGCTGTTGCTCCTCGTGTCGGCCCAGCCCCTTGAGGCCCGCTCCAGGCTCAAGGCCGTGGGCTATGTGGACGGGTACCAGCAGGCCGAGCAGGCCGCGACAGACGACCCGAACCTCACCTACAGGCACTACGTGGCCTGGGCCAGGGAGAGGCTGAAACAGCTCGAGCCCTATCCCCGCCAGTATGTGAAGGGGTTCGAGGAGGGCGCGAGGGACTTCTTCAGGAAGAGAAAGATGGACCACACTCCCGACACGGTGGATTTCAGCCTCAGGCCCGAGGGGGCCCTCGAAGCGCTGGCCGCGGCTGAGTAGGTTTTCGGCCTTGGAACGTAAAGGAGGCGCAAGGTGCACATAGGAATATTTCGGGAATACGACGTCCGGGGGCTGGTGGGGGAGGAGATCTCCGACGGGGACGTGGTGCTTCTGGGCAAGACCATCGGCACCGTGCTCGCAGGGGAGGGAAAGCGACGCATCACCCTGGGCAGGGACTGCCGCCCGAGCTCCGACGGGTACCGCGACCTCATGCTGGAGGGGCTCGTGTCCACCGGCATGGAGGTGACCGACATCGGGGTGGTGCCCACTCCCCTCTTGTACTTCTCCATCCGCCACCTGGAGAAAGAGGGCGGGGTCATGATAACCGCGAGCCACAACCCCCCGGAATACAACGGGTTCAAGGTCTGCGTGGGCTACGACACCATCCACGGGGAGAGGATCCGCGGGCTCTACCACATTGCCAAGAAGGGGGAGTTCGCGACGGGAAAGGGGTCCGTTGACAGCGCGGACATCGTGAGCCCCTACATGGATTTCGTGAAGCGCGACGTGGAGTTCAAGAACCCCCTGAGGGTGGGGCTCGACGGGGGCAACGCGGTGGGGGGGCCGGTGGCCCTGCCCCTCATAAGAGAGATGGGCATGGAGGTCTTCCCCCTCTACTGCGAGCTGGACGGAACCTTCCCCAACCACGAGCCGGACCCCACGGTGCTCGAGAACCTCAAGGACCTCATCGCGCTGGTCCGGGACGAGTCCCTCGACGTTGGCATCGCGTTCGACGGGGACGCGGACCGCATCGGTATTGTGGACCACGCGGGGGACCCGGTATTCGGGGACAAGATTCTCCTGGTCTACGCGCGCGATATCCTCGACAGGATGCCCGGCGCGACCTTCATCTCCGAGGTGAAGTGCTCCAAGACGGTCTTCGACGACATCCGGCAAAGGGGCGGCAACGCGGTGATGTGGAAGACCGGGCATTCCCTCATAAAGGCCAAGATGAAGGATACAAAGGCTGTTCTGGCCGGCGAGATGTCCGGGCACATGTTCTTTGCGGACCGCTACTTTGGGTTCGACGACGCGATCTACGCCGCGTGCAGGTTTTTGGAGATCCTCTCCAACACGGGCAAGTCCGTGCCCGAGCTCCTGGAAGGGCTCCCCGCGACCCACACGACCCCGGAGATAAGGGTCGAGTGCCCCGACGAGGTCAAGTTCGAGCTGGTGAAGAGGGCCGCGGACTACTTCCGCACGAGGTACGACATCATAGACATAGACGGCGTGCGCATAGAGTTCGACGACGGCTGGGGGCTGCTCAGGTCCTCCAACACCCAGCCGGTCCTGGTGATGAGGTTCGAGGCCCAGTCCGAAGAGAGGCTCAGGGAGATCAAGGAGCTCATCGAGCATAAGGTTGAGGAGCTGAAAGCGGAGTTTTAACCCGTAGGCATCGGGGCCGAGTTTGGGGTTGGCAGCACCGGGGCCTGCGCTGAACCTAAGGAAAGAAGTCATATCATGGATATTTTTCAGGCCATCAGGGAGAGAAGGTCGGTCCGCGGGTACCAGGACAGGCCTGCGGAGAAGGATAAGCTGGAAAGGGTCATGGAGGCCGCGACCTGGGCGCCTTCGGGCATGAACCGCCAGAACTGGTATTTCGTGGTGGTCGCGGGAAAAAAGGTCGAAGAGCTTACCGCGATCTGCGCGGGGAGCTTCGATTATATTGAACCCACCCTGAGAGAGCTCTACCCGGACAAGCCGAAGATCGTGGAGGCCACGAGGAAGTTCTTCACCAGGCTGGGCCGCGCGCCGGTGGTGATCGCCGCGTACCTTGAGCCGTATAAATACCTTACGGAAGAGACGTCCATCCAGAACGTGGCCGCGGCCATGCAGAACCTGGCCCTGGCCGCGCACGCCCAGGGGCTGGGCACCTGCTGGATGACCGGACCTGTCCACGTGGCCGCTGAGATAGACCGTTTCCTGGGCATAGCGGACAAGAAGCTGGTCGCGGTGATGACGCTCGGCTACCCGGACGAGACCCCCAGGGTGCCGCGCCGCAGGCCCGACAGGGTATGTTTTCTCGGCCTGTAGGCCACCGCGGCACCGGCCCCCGCGCTTCGCGTAGAGGACGTCCCCACCCATGAGCCGTCACAAAGATCAGGAAATAGAGGGCATCTACTGCGTCCCCAGGGAGGATCACCGGCACGACCGGGTGAACATCGCGCTGGCAGGCGGGGGGCTCACCACCATGGAGCTTCTCGATTTCATGAAGGAGTACGGGCTCCTGGGCAGGCTCGTCAACCTGGTGGGCATCTACGACCCCGACAGGAGCGCGCCCGTGGTGAGGAGGGCGGGGCTGGAGAACATCTTCACCACCACGGAGTACGCACAGCTCTTTGAGAAGGTGAAGGTCGACATGGTCCTCGATTTTTCCGACACCAAGGAGGTGGGCCAGACCCTGGCCCGGGAGACCCCCCCGGGCGTCTCGGTGGTGGACCACCTCTCAGCGCTCTTCCTCTGGAACGTCATCCGCGGCCAGGACGAGAAGATCCGCAGGGAAAAAAGGACGGCCCACACCATCCGCCTCGAATCCCTCACCGATATGACGCTCTTTCTCGCGGACGAGATGCGCAACCCGCTCATGGCCATAGGCGGGTTCGCGATATCCATCATGAAGATGGAGGGCATAGGCCCGAGGGCCGAGGAGAGGGCGGAGCTCATTTTGAAGGAGGCCAAGAGGCTCGAAGGGGTGATCAAC
>JARFUL010000195.1 GCA_029289015.1 Syntrophobacteria bacterium
AAGCCCCCTCGATTCATCCGAATATTCCACGTCTAGGAGGCTTTCCACGAACTCCTCCACAAAGAGCGCGCCTATCTGGGGGCCGTAGAAGTAGCCCTTCAGGCAGGGAGCCACTTCCATCAGCACCAGCTCATTCATGAAGTCCATGAGCCCTTTGAGCCTCGCCATGCGCACAAGGCCGGGAAGCTCCACCCGGGAGAGCTCATAGTGGGTGGCCTTCGCGTCTACCTGGATCCATGTCTTCTTCATGAACGCCCACGCGATGCGCGCGAAGATCCCGTCAAAGACCAGGTTCATGAGAGAGCCGCGTAGCTCTTCCAGGGGAATCCTGTGGGAGAGGAGTTCCATTGGCCCGCCCCTCGGGCACCTTGCGCCGTTCCGGACGCGGACGTAGAGGGCCTCCCTGTCTATGCTGGGGATCACCGTGCCTGCGAACTCGCTTCCCCGGGGCATGGTATCGAGCCACTCTCCGAACATGCCGGCCACCACTTCGAACTCCCCGGGGGGCCACATGAGCTCCAGGGTGAAGAGATGGTCCCTGTAATAGCGCGCTATGTCGTTGATCAGAAGTGACAGGTCCTTATCCTTCATATATAAGAGTGTTCCCATAATTCCTACCTCCTTAGTATGAATTTAGTTTTCTTTACTAACCCCACCGTCTCCTCTAGGTGCGCCTAACTATGTATCCCCATTAATTTTTTGGGGGCGGAATGGATCTTTCCTGGGTGGGAGGTTTGAGTCTGGGTCTGTTGATACTTTGATCTAGGAGTAGCGTGCTCGAGATATTGTTTGTCGAGCAGCTGACAGCTCTAATCTTATCAATTCCAACTCTTAGTTTACCGGAAAAAAGCATATACTTCATTCCTCCAGAGAGATCGTTTGCAAGTGAATACCAGAACAGCGCGCCATATGAATCCCATGCAATTACATCCGCAACAGCCGTGCCAAAATAGAGTTGTAACTGAATATAAAAGTATTTCTTAGATATTCAGGATAGTTAGGGTTGTTGAGGTCTTCACGGGAGGGAAGAGGAGATAAGGATCTCCATTTTTATGACGCGAAAATGGAACACGAAAAAGGGCGCATCGCTGAAAAGCTTAAAGATATGCTAGGCTTAGAGGTTTCTAGCTAGCGATACGCTATATTTCATATTTGGAACATTCCCTTATCCGGGCCTCCGGGCCCGGGCCGAAGCCCGGGCCGCGGATATATTATCCTCCATTAGGCCAAGATAGTGTACACGGGGTATCTGTCCACCCAGCCCTCCCGGATGATCCTCCCTTCCTTCACCATGTCAGGCAGGATGGCCGCGATCTTCTCCGATTCGATCCCGAGCGCGTCTGCTATCTGCCGGGTGTTGAGCGCCTGCTGCGCCACCAGGTTCAGGACCCTCGCGGCGAGATACTCCTCCCCGAGGACGCCGATCATGGTGCTGTCGAACTCGAGAGCGCTCCTCTGGTCGGCCGGATAGTCGGTCTCCGCGGGCCTCCTGAGGCCCACGCCGAGGATCCACCTTACCCTGGGCCGGTGGACCGTGGCATGCATGGCCAGGAGCATCTTCTTCGTCTCCTCGTCCGTGGTCATGGGCCCCAGGCCGGCCAACCTCTCCATGAAGGAGTCCACCAGCCGCACGAAGGCCTCGGGCTGGTTCACGTCCGCATAACCCAGGGCTATCCGTCTCCGGTCGAGCCCGGAGAGGGTGAGGAGCTTCTTGATGAAGTTCGCCCGGTTCCAGGTGTGGTCCACACCGTGGGAGTAATGGCATATCCCCGGGGGACACCCCGCGAGCAGGATCCCGCTTACGCCGTTGAGAAAGGCCATGGAGAGCACAGCAGGATCAATGGCCCCCAGGCAGTTCACCGGAATGAGGTAGATGCCGCTGTTGTAGGTGTATCCCTTGATCCCCGCAAGGTCTGCGGCCGCCATGCCTCCCCACGCGCACACGAACCCTATGGCCTCATTCTCGTTCATGCGGCTAAGCACCGCGCGAACCCTGGCTTCCAGCTGCTGGGTCGTGTTGTTCAGCACCTTTGCCGCGTCATAGGGGCACGAAGCCGCGCAGGTGCCGCCACCGGCGCAAGCGTGGGGGTCCACCCTTCTCGGTTCCGCTCCGCCCGTCGTGGTCTTCGTCTCCACGCCTCCGCAGGGGCAGATCTCACTGCACAGCCCGCACCCCTCGCACAGGTCCTGGTCAATGCTGACCACCACCGCGGGGGACTTGAGGCCGCCGTTCTGGGCCCTCTCCCTGAGCCCCAGGATCCCCTTGGCCGCGTTCTTGCCCTGCCTCAACATCTCATTTATATCGCCGAGTCCCGCGGCGGAGCCGGTGAGGTAGAGCCCTTCGTCCGTATGCTGGCCCGGCCTGAGCTTCATGGGGCTCTTCGCGATCTTTCCGCTGTTTTCCAGAAAGATGGGGAGCCACCTGATCAGGTCCTGGAATTGCACCTCTGCCTCGGGCACCGAGGAGAGGACCATCATGTCCCACTGAAGCTCCTTCTCCATGTGGTCATCCGCGCTGAGGTAGGTTACGTATCCCACCTGGACCGTGGGGTGAACCCCCGCCCGGTACGGGACCAGGGAGATGCCCAGACGCCGGGCCTCCTCTAGGTCGGCGCCGGTGAGGGGCAGCCTGATGTCGTTGGGGTAGAGTATGCGCGGCGTGACGTTGGGGTAATCCCTGGTGAGGGCCAGGCAGTTGCGCCAGGCCGCGGCCGCTGAGATCTCCGGGGACTCCCCGCCTATCTCCCTGTCGTTTACCCAGAAGAGCACATTGCCGTCCGGGATGTCCCTGTCCACCATCCTTCTTTCCATCTCGATCTGGTCGATGATCCTCTCGCCGTCGCCGAAGTAGCTCCCATTGCCGGAGGCGAACTTTCTGTCCAGCGCGAGGACTATGGACGAGCCCAGGGTCTCGGCCACCTCTCCGGCCTCGTCCTTGAGGCCCACCCTGTATTCCCCCAGGTGGCCTGTCACATACTCCACCTGCCGGGCGTTCTTCACCGTTACCCTCGGGTCCTCGAAGACCGCGCCTATCATCTCGCCGAGCTCCCCCCTGTAGAGCACGTTGCCCGGATAGGTCCTGGGAAGCTCTCTTAGAACATCGTCCGGGCCTTCGGCCTGGGTGATGATCACTGACTCCATTCCGCGTCTGGCCAGCTCTCTGGCCGCGCTGAAGCCTGAAACCCCCCCGCCCATGATCAGCGCGGGGCCATTGAACTCCACCTCGATGGGCTTGTGGGGCTCAAGCAGCCTCATGCTGGCCGCAGCTCCCGAGACCAGGGCCGCACCCTTGCGGGCCAGCTCCTCGGGGTCGCCCAGGTTGACCTGGGCCACGTGGTCCCTCAGGTTGACCATGCCGAACTGCGGCCCCTCCAAGCCCACCGCGTCGAGGGCGTTGACGAACTTCTTGGTCATAAGTCTCTCGGAGCACCCACCCATAATTACCCTGTTGAGGTCCTTCTCCTTGACCGTCTCCTGGAGGGCCTCGAGTCCCGGGC
>JARFUL010000196.1 GCA_029289015.1 Syntrophobacteria bacterium
TGGTCCTCCGGACTATAAGGAGATGATGCCCTCCGTTGTGATGGATAACTGGGGCAAATGGGATTACCATGAGATACTCGAGCCCGGCATTTTGGTGCACGTAGCCGACTCGGGCGACAAGATCTACTCGGTTCGCTGCGCGACCTGCAGGCTGGTCTCCACCCTGTTCATCAGGGACATCTGTGAACTGGCCGACAAGCACTGTGACGGCTACGTCCGGTTCACCACCCGGAACAACGTGGAGTTCCTCTGCACCTCCATGGAGGCTGTGGAGGCATTAAAGAAAGACATCGAGCCGAGGAAGGACTTCGTCATCGGCGGCACCGGCGCGGGCGTGACCAACATAGTTCACACCCAGGGCTGGGTCCACTGCCACACCCCCGCGATCGACGCGTCCGGCCTAGTCAAGGCGGTGATGGACGAGCTCTTCGAGTACTTCGGCTCCCATAAGCTTCCCGCGCAGGTGCGCATCGCTCTCGCGTGCTGCCTCAACATGTGCGGCGCGGTCCACTGCTCCGACATCGCGATTCTGGGCGTGCACCGCAAGCCCCCCTTCATCGAGGACGAGAGGGTGCAGCACGTGTGCGAGATCCCGCTCGCGATCTCGGCCTGCCCCACCGCGGCCATCAGGCCCCTGAAGGTGACGAAGGAGATCGAAGGGGAGACCAAGACGTTCAAGTCGGTGCAGCTCAACATCCCCAGGTGCATGTTCTGCGGCAACTGCTACACCATGTGCCCCGCGATGCCCCTGGCCGACGAGGATGGCGACGGCATAGCGCTCTGGGTGGGCGGCAAGGTCTCAAACCGCCGCACCCCGCCTGCGTTCTCCAAGCTCGCGGTGCCCTTCATACCCAATGAGCCGCCCAGGTGGCCCACCACGGTAAAGTACGTCAAGCAGATACTCGTTGCTTATATTGAGGGTGCCAACCGCTACGAGCGCGTGGGTGAGTGGATCGAGAGGATAGGCTGGGAGAAGTTCTTCGAGGTCGCGGACCTCGAGTTCTCTCACCACCATGTGGACGACTACCGCCTCGCGATGACCACTTGGCGGACCACCACCCAGTTCAAGTGGTAGACAGCCCATAAGCCGGGGCAAGAGTCCCAGGCATAACAATATGGCCCGGATCCCGCGAGTTGGGGGTCCGGGTCTTAGTTAGAGAGAGGGACACGTTAATGGAGCCTAGATTGCCACGCCTGGTGGTCGCGGGAATGCGGGGCGGGTCCGGAAAGACCACCCTGAGCCTCGGCATGGCCGCGGCCTGGCGGGCAATGGGGCGGAAGGTGATCCCCTTCAAGAAGGGCCCCGACTACATAGACCCCGGCTGGCTCACCAAGGCCGCAGGGCTCCCCTGCAGGAACCTCGATCTATTCTTCATGAACCCGAAGGAGCTGGTATCCTATTTTATTAGAAACTCCGACCCGGACGGAATATCGCTGGTGGAGGGCAACCGGGGCCTTCTGGACGGCATAGACTCCGAGGGGTCCGCGTCCACCGCGCAGGTGGCCATAGCCCTGGATGCGCCCGTGGTCCTGATTCTGGACTGCACCATGGCCACCAGATCGGTGGCCGCGCAGGTCGCGGGGATAAAGGTGCTTGAGCCCGAGGTGAACCTCAGCGGGGTGGTTTTGAACCGGGTGGCAGGCAAGAGGCACGCGAAAATCATCAGGTCCACCATAGAGAGCTACCTCGCGATCCCAGTTCTCGGCGAGGTTCCCAGGCTGGCGGAGGACAGGTTCCCGGAGAGGCACATGGGGCTCACCCCCCACCATGAGCATCCCGCGGTGAGCGAAGCCCTCGAATTTGCAGAGAACCTGGCCAGGGACCACCTGGACCTGGACGCGCTCTGGAGATTGGGGCAGGAGGCCCCCCGGCTCCAGGCCCCTGTTCTCGAGGAGCCAGGGCCTCTCCCGCGGCCGGGGTCCAGGCTCACTATCGGCGTTGTGCGCGACTCTGCGTTCCAGTTCTACTACCCGGACAACATAGAGGCCCTTGAGGCCGGGGGCGCCCGGGTAGTCATCATCAACGGGCTCGAGGACCGCTCACTACCGCCCCTCGACGGGCTGTACATCGGGGGCGGCTTCCCCGAGACCCACGCGAGGCAGCTCACGGACAACGAGTCCCTGAGGAAGGAGATAGCCAGCGCGGCGAAAGAAGGCCTCCCCATCTACGGGGAGTGCGGCGGGCTCATGTACCTGGGCAGGTCGCTCTCCGTGGGAGGGAAGAGTTATCCCATGGTGGGCGCGCTTCCCATATCCTTCGATATCCGACCCCGGCCCCAGGGCCACGGGTACACCATAGCCCGGGTGGTGGGCAAAAATCCCTTCTTCCCGGAACGAGCGGAGTTTAGAGGGCACGAGTTCCACTACTCAAAGGTGGTCTCTTTGGACACATCCGAGTCCTCCCTCGTCTTCATGATGCAAAGGGGCTCGGGCATCAGCGACAAAAGAGACGGGCTCCTCAAGGGAAATGTCATGGGCACCTACACCCACGTTCTGGCTCCCGCGGTCCGCCTGTGGGCCAGGGGTGTGGTGCGCGCGGCCCTGGGGGAACCCCCTGAAAATGCTGGCTAAAGAACCTTTTTTAAGGCGCGTGGAGAGCTTATTTGGCATATAGTCTTGTTTTTAGATATTGATTGTGCTAGATTTTCATATTTGGGTAAAAAACTACACACGCCTCTGGACCGATTCCTGGTGTCGCGAGCTGCGATGAATGGTCGGGTGGAAGGAGGCGGAGGAAAAACCAGAGGAGGAAAATTATGTCCATTATCACCATGAAACAGATGTTGGAGGCAGGTGTCCATTTTGGACACCAGACGAGGCGCTGGAATCCAAAGATGAGGCCGTATATCTTTGGCGCGCGCTCGGGGATCTATATCATTGATATCCAGCAGACGATGCAGCTCTTCAAGACCGCGTACAGGTTCATAGAAGACACGGTGGCCGCGGGCAAGTCGGTCCTCTTCGTGGGCACCAAGAAGCAGGCCGCGGAGGCCATCTACGAGGAGTCCGCCAGGTGCGGCATGTACTACGTCAACCACCGGTGGCTGGGCGGCATGCTCACCAATTATGCCACCATAAAGAAGTCCGTTGAGCGTCTGAAGTATCTCCTGTCCCTGGTGGAAGACGGCTCCATCTCCAAGTATACGAAGAAGGAGGCCATCGAGATAGAAAAAGAGACCGCGAAGCTCAGCCGGAACCTCTCGGGCATCAAGGACATGGACAAACTGCCCGGAGCTCTCTTCGTGGTGGACCCCAAGAGGGAGGACATAGCGGTCCGGGAGGCCAACAAGCTAAAAATACCCGTGGTGGCAATCGTGGACACGAACTGCGACCCGGACATGATCGACTACATAATCCCGGGAAACGACGACGCGATCCGGGCCATCCGGCTTTTCTCCAGCAAGGTCGCGGACGCGTGTGTCACGGGCCTCGAACGGAGGGAAGAGATGCTCAAGGCCGCGAAGGAGGAAGCGGAGGAAGAGGCGCTCAAGGAGATGGAGGTTGAGCCCGAGGGGCCCAGCGATGTTGAGGTAGAGATAATCTCGTAATCCGGCTAAGCTGAAGTAGGAGGTTGCATCAAGTGCAGATAACACCCCGGTTGATAAAAGAGCTCAGGGACAAGACCGGCGCGGGCATGATGGACTGCAAGAACGCGCTGCTAGAGAGCGACGGTAATATAGAAAACGCGGTGGACTACCTACGGAAGAAGGGCATGGCCGCGGCGGCCAAGAGGGCTGACCGGGTCGCGAGCGAAGGGGTAATCCAGTCATATATCCACGCGGGTGGAAAGCTGGGGGTCCTGGTGGAGGTGAACTGCGAGACGGATTTCGCGGCCAAGACCGAGGACTTCCAGGCTTTCGCGAAGAACCTGGCCATGCACATAGCCGCGGCCAACCCCCTGGCCGTGGACCGCGAGAGCCTGGACCCCGAGGTCATAGAGAGGGAGGAGGACATCTACCTCTCCCAGGCCCGGGACATGGGAAAGCCCGAGCACATCCTGGAGAAGATCACAGAAGGCAAGATGAAGAAGTTCTACTCCGAGGTCTGTCTCATGGAGCAGCCCTACATCAGGGACACCGACATAACCATAAGCGACCTCTTGAACGAACTCACCGCCAAGATCAGCGAGAAGATGCTGATACGCCGCTTCGCCAGGTTCCAGCTCGGCGAGGAAGCCTAGGGGTTTGAATAGGCGCAGATGAGCCTGTTTTACCGCAGGGTTCTCTTAAAACTGTCCGGCGAGGTGCTTGTCGGGGCCTCCAGGGTGGGAATTGATCCCCAGGTCTTGGGCGAGGTGGCCGACGAGCTGGCCCGGGCCAACGAGATGGGCGCGGAGCTTGCCCTGGTGATAGGCGGGGGCAACATCTTCCGCGGCCTCAGCGAGGAGGCCAGGGAGATGGACAGGGTCCTGGCCGACTACATGGGCATGCTGGCCACGGTGATAAACGGCCTGGCCCTGGAAGACGCGCTCAAAAGGCGCGGGGCAGCCGCGAAAACCATGAGCGCGATTGCGATGGCCCCGGTGGCCGAACCCTACGACGTGAGGAAGGCAAAGTCCTACCTTGATGAGGGCACGGTGGTCATTCTCACCGCGGGAACCGGCAACCCCTACTTCACCACCGACACCGCGGCGGTGCTCAGGGCCGCGGAGCTCGGGGCCGAGCTGCTCGTCAAGGGCACCAAGGTGGGAGGGGTCTACGACAAAGATCCTGAGAAGCATCCGGACGCGAGAAAGTATGATAGGGTAAGCTACCTCACCGTGGTGAAGGACGAGCTCAGGGTGATGGATCTGGCCGCGGTCGCGCTGGCCAGGGACAACGGGCTCAAGATCCAGGTCTTCGACATGACGACCCGCGGCAACATAATAAAGGTCCTTTCCGGTGAGAAGCTGGGCACCCTTGTTTCGGGGGAACGCGATGAAGGATGAGGTCTTAAAGGAAGTAGAAGAGAGGATGGGCAAGGCCATCAAGGCCCTGGAGAGGGAGCTGGGAAGGGTGCGCACCGGCAGGGCTTCCGCGGGGTTGCTCGACGTGGTCCGCGTGGACGCATACGGCACCCAGCTCAGCCTCAAGGAGGTGGCCTCCATATCGGTGCCCGAGGCGAAGCTCATCGTAATCCAGCCCTGGGACCTGACCCTGATAGAGAATATCGAGAAGGCCATACTCAAATCCGAGCTGGGGCTCACCCCCATGAACGACGGCAAGGTCATCAGGCTGGCCATACCGCCCCTGACCGAAGAGAGGCGCAAGGAGCTGGTGAAGCTCATCAAGAGGATGGCCGAGGACTCCCGGGTCGCGATACGCAACATCCGGCGCGACGCCAACGAGACCCTGAAAGGGTTCGAGAAGGACAAGCTCCTCTCCGAAGACGATTTCCATCGCGCGCAGGACGATGTCCAGAAGAAGACCGACGACTACGTCAAGAAGGTGGACGAGCGTACCCAGGAGAAGGAGAAGGAGATTTTGGAGGTGTAGGCGGCGCGTATCGCCTTTGGCCCATCCATGAGTAGCGATATTCCCCCCCAAAAGCTTCCCAGCCACCTGGCCATTATCATGGACGGCAACGGCCGTTGGGCCAAGGAGCGCGGGCTCACCCGCCTGGACGGCCACCGCGCGGGCGCGGAGTCGGTGAGGGTTATCGTGCGCGCGGCAAGGAAGCTGGGCATCCCCTACCTCACCCTCTACGCATTCTCCAAAGAGAACTGGCGCAGGCCCAAGATGGAGGTACGGGGGCTGTGGGCCCTGCTGAGGAGTTACCTCAAGTCCGAGCTGAAGGAGATGCTCGACACCGGCATCGCGCTCAACACCGTGGGCGCGACCCAGGACCTGCCCAAAGAGACCAGGGAGCTCATCAACGAGACCATGAAGGCCACCGCAAAGGGCCACAACATGGTCCTGACCCTGGCCCTCAGCTACGGGGGGAGGGACGAGATAGTCCACGCGGCCAGGTCCCTTGCCGAAAAGGTGGCCACCGGCTCGATCCGCCCGGACGACATAGACAAGAGGCTCTTCGCCGCGCACCTCTACACCAAAGACATCCCCGACCCGGACCTACTTATACGCACCTCCGGTGAGTCGAGGATCTCCAACTTCCTCCTCTGGCAGGTGGCATACACGGAGATATACATCACCGAGACCTACTGGCCCGACTTCCGGGAAGAGGAGCTTCACAGGGCCCTCGAGGAATTCGCGGGCCGGGAGAGGCGTTTCGGCCTGACCAACGAGCAGATATCCCGGGGCAAGGGCGGCCCTCCATGGCTCTAGAACCCCACACGAAACGTCTGCTCACCGCGCTGGTGGGCCTTTTGGTCCTCGTCGCGGTGATAGGGTGGGGGGGCTTTATAGGGCTTTTTATTCTGGTAATCCTGGCCGCGTCCATCGGCCTCAAAGAGATCATCGACCTCCTCATACCCCCGGATGACCAGTGGTCCAGGATCCTCGGCCTCATCAGCGGGTTCATAACCGTGTCCGGGTCCATTTCGGGCAATCTGGCCGGCCTGGCCCTCGCGTTCGTGGGGTCCATCTTTTTCATCTTCATCGTCTTCGTGCTCGGGTTCAAGAGGCGCCAGGAAGTGGTGGGGACCATCGCGAAGCTAGTCTTCTGCGCGTTCTACCCGGGGTTCCTCCTGGGCCATCTCATGCTCATCAGGACCTTTGAGGGGGGAAGAGAGTGGGTGCTCTTCGCGCTCTTCGTGGTCTTCGCCGCAGACACGGGGGCCTACTACACGGGCCGGAAGTTCGGCAAACACAGGCTCTACCCCGAGGTGAGCCCCAAGAAGACGGTGGAGGGGGCTCTGGGCGGGATCGCGGCCGCAATGGTGGCGGGGGCCGTGCTTTCGCCCCTGGTCTACCCGTCCATCCTTCCCCACTCCATAGTCCTGGCCCTGGCCCTGGCCGTGTTCAGCCAGCTGGGCGACCTCTTCGCGTCCATGCTCAAAAGGGCCCAGGGGGTGAAGGACGCGAGCAGGGTTCTGCCCGGCCACGGAGGCATGCTGGACAGATTGGACTCCCTGGTCTTTTCCATACCCGTGTTGTATTATTATCTTGTGATTATCATTGGGGTAGGTTGAACAGCTAATATCCTGAAGGAGGGCGTGTCCTGAGCAAGAGGAAGGCCATAGTGATCTTCGGCTCCACCGGTTCGGTGGGGTCCTCCACCCTCGAGGTGGTGCGGGCCTTCCCAGAGCTCTATGATGTTGTGGGGCTGGCCGCGAAGGCCAATGTGGAGCTCCTGGCCAGCCAGGTGCGGGAGTTTGGTCCCAGGGCCGCGGTTCTCCTTGAAGAGCGGGACGCGGAAAGGCTCCGCGTTCTAATCGAAGGCACCGATACCGAGATACTCTGTGGCCAGGAGGGCTACCAGAGGCTCCCCGGGCTCGTTGGGGCCGAGCTCGTGGTCTCCGCGATGGTGGGGGCCGCGGGGCTGATGCCCACCATGGCCGCGCTCCGGGCCGGGTGCAACGTGGCCCTGGCCAACAAGGAGTCCCTGGTCATGGCCGGCGACCTGGTGATGAAGGAGGCTTTAGCAAGGGGCCTAGACATCCTGCCCGTGGACTCGGAGCACTCGGCCATCTTTCAGTGCTTGAAGGGCAACAGCACCAAGGACGTGAGGTCCGTCATCCTCACCGCGTCGGGGGGGCCTTTCTGGGAGCGCGATGCACGGAGCCT
>JARFUL010000197.1 GCA_029289015.1 Syntrophobacteria bacterium
CTGGCCCCCTTCTTGGGGGTGTACGCGAGTATGTCCAGAGCCTCCTGGACCTTCTTTCCCCGTATCTGGTCGGCCACCAGCCTGGCCTTCTGGGGGGAAATGCGTATGTATTTTGCCTGAGCCCTTGCTTCCATCGTTAAAACCCCGAGCCCCTGTGTCGGGCTGCTACTTCTTTCTCATCATCCGGGACTTCTTGTCCCCCGCGTGCCCGTAGTAGGTCCTGGTGGGGGAGAACTCCCCCAGCTTGTGCCCCACCATGTCCTCGGATATGAACAGCGGAATGAACTTCCTGCCGTTGTGCACCGCGATGCGCATGCCTATGAACTCCGGCACGATGGTGGAACGCCTGGACCAGGTCCTTATCACTCTTCTGTCTTCGTTCTCCTTGGCCCTCATGACCTTCTTCATGAGCTTGGGGTCAACAAAGGGGCCTTTCTTCAGAGAGCGCGGCACTTGATTCTCCTTTCACCTCTATACAGCTAAATCCGCCGGCCTAACCCGGGTCTGCCCGGCCTACAGCCTGCGGTCCTTTACAATGTACCTGTCCGAGGGCTTGGCCTTTCTCGTGCGGAAGCCCTTGGTGGGCCAACCCCACGGGCTGCACGGATGCCTGCCTCCCGAGGACTTGCCCTCGCCTCCCCCTAGCGGATGGTCCACCGGGTTCATGGCCACCCCGCGCACCTTGGGCCTCCTGCCCAGCCACCTCTTGCGGCCCGCCTTGCCCAGGGAGATGTTCTCGTGGTCCAGGTTGCCCACCTGGCCGATGGTGGCCCTGCACTCCAGCCTCACCATCCGCACCTCTCCGGAGGGCAGCTTGAGGAACGCGTAGTCGCCCTCCTTGGCCATGAGCTGGACGTAGGTGCCCGCGGACCGGGCCATCTGGCCGCCCTTGCCGATCTTGAGCTCCACGTTGTGGATAATGATCCCCAGCGGGATCTTGGCCAGGGGAAGCGAGTTCCCGGGCTTTATGTCCGCGTCGTCGGCAGAGAGGACCGTGTCGCCTTTCTTGAGCCCCAGCGGCGCGAGGATGTAGCGCTTCTCACCGTCTGCGTAGTGGAGAAGGGCTATGTTCGCGGACCGGTTGGGGTCATACTCAATGGACGCCACCTTCGCGGGCACGCCGAACTTGTTCCTCTTGAAATCAATGAGCCGGTACCTCCTCTTGTGGCCTCCGCCCCTCCACCTCACCGTGGTGCGGCCCTTGTTGTTGCGGCCGCCGGAGCGCTTGATCGGCCTGAGAAGGCTCTTCTCCGGCTTGTCTCCCGTTATCTCCTCAAAGGTGTTGTAGGACTGGAACCTACGCCCGGGGGAGGTCGGTTTCACCTTCTTTATGCCCATATCCCGTCTCCTGAAACCTCGCTAGACCGAGTCGAAGTACTCGACCCTCTCGCCTTCGGCCAGCGTCACCACCGCCTTCTTCCAGTCGGGCTTCTTGCTGACGAAGCGGCCGTACCTTATCCTCTTGCCCTTCATGTTTATGGTGTGGACATTGTCCACCTTCACCTTGAAGACCGTTTCCACCGCCCTCTTGATCTCTATCTTGTTGGCCCTTCTGTCCACCTCGAAGACCAGCTTGTTGGCCAGCTCCTTGAGCATGGTGGACTTCTCGGTGATGATCGGTCTCTTTATTACCCTGTAGGACTCGGTGCTCATTGGGTGAGTCTCTCCTCGATCTTGGGCAGCGCACCCTTGAGCAGGATGAGGTGCTGGAACTTCAAGATATCGTACACGTTGAGCCCCTCGTGCCTCAGAATCTTCACATTGGGTACGTTCCGGCTCGAAAGCTTCAGAGTCTCGTCCTTCTCCGGGGTGATTATGAGGCCGTTGGCCACCTCGAGCCTGTCCAGCGCGTCGATAAAGTCCTTGGTCTTGACCCTCTCCATGGTGAAGCTGTCCAGTATGATCAGCCTCTCCGCCTTGAGCTTGGCCGTAAGCGTGGACCTGAGCGCCTGCCTGCGGATCTTCTTGGACACCTTTATCGCGAAGCTCCTGGGCTTGGGCCCGAAGGTGGTCCCACCGCCCCGCCAGAGGGGAGAACGGGTAGACCCGGCCCTCGCGCGGCCGGTTCCCTTCTGGCGGAAGGGCTTGGCTCCTCCCCCCCTCTTCTCGGCCCGCTCCTTGGTTTTCGCGGTGCCGCTGCGCTTGTTGGCCAGGTGCATCCTCACAACCTCGTGGACGAGGTGGGGCTTTATCTTCGCGGCGAAGATGGAGTCGTCGAGGTCCACCTCACCCACCTTGTTGCGATCTATATCTATAACGTCAATCTTTGCCATGACAGTCCCGCGGTTATACCTTCTTGGTCTTTTTAATGAAGACTACCCCGTTGTTGGGGCCCGGTAGCGCGCCCTTGATGAATATCAGGTTGTCCTCGGGCCGCACCTCCACCACCCTCAGGTTGCGCACCTTCACGTTGGCCGCGCCCATATGGCCGGGCATCTTCTTGCCCTTGGCCACCCGGCTGGGGGTGGCAGACATCCCGATGGAGCCGGGCTTGCGGTGGGACTTGGAGCCGTGGCTCATCGGGCCCCGCCCGAAATTCCACCTCTTTATGACCCCGGTGAAACCCCGGCCCTTGGACCTGCCGGTCACGTCCACCCTCTCCCCGATCTCGAAAACGTCGGCCTTGAGCTCCTGGCCCAGCTCGAACCCTTCGGGGTCCTCGACCCTGAACTCCTTGAGAACCTTGAAGGGCCCCTTTCCGGACTTCTTGAGATGGCCCAGAACAGGCCTGGTAATATTCTTCGGCCTCCGGTAGCCGTAACCTAGCTGAAGCGCGCTGTAGCCGTCGTTCTTCGGCGTCTTCACCTGGGTCACGTAGCAAGGCCCCGCCTCAACCACCGTTACGGCCCACTGCTCCCCGTCCGGAGAGTAGAAGCTGGTCATCCCGAGCTTTTTACCGATTATCCCCTTGAGCATAACGTCCTCTTCCCGGCCTCGCGCTCAAACCTCGGCTAGACCTTTATCTCCACGTCCACCCCGGCACTGAGATCGAGCTTCATCAGCGCGTCCACCGTGGCCTGGGTGGGCTCCAGGATATCAATCAGTCTCTTGTGGGTGCGGATCTCGAACTGCTCCCTCGATTTCTTGTCCACGTGGGGAGACCTCAGCACGCAGTACCTCGAGATCTTGGTGGGCAGTGGTATGGGACCCGCGACCTTCGCTCCGGTGCGCCTGGCCGTATCCACAATCTCGTTGGCAGACATGTCAAGGAGCTTGTGGTCGTAGGCCTTGAGCCTGATCCTTATTTTCTGATTGGTCACCATTAGGTTACGATGGCCCCCTACTCATTGATCTTGGTTATGACGCCCGCGCCCACGGTGCGGCCGCCCTCACGGATCGCAAACCTCAGCCCCTCCTCCATCGCGATGGGCGTGATAAGAGTGACCTCGATGTTCACGTTGTCGCCGGGCATCACCATCTCCACGCCCT
>JARFUL010000198.1 GCA_029289015.1 Syntrophobacteria bacterium
GGGTCCTCATCCATCAGGCAGATGAGATCGCCGGCCATCTTGCCGTGTTCGTCGAACGCGCGATAGACCTGCTTCTCGCCCACCAGGGTCTTCTTGCCCTCGGAGAGCTTGAGCAGCCTTTTTCCCTCGTACTTCGTGATCTTGTAGACCACGTCGAGAAAGGGCGCGTCCGCGCTCGTGCCCATCAGGGTGCCCACTCCATACCCGTCGATAGCCGCGCCTTTTTCCATGAGCTCCTCGAGGGAATATTCATCGAGGTTGCCGGACGCGAATATCTGTACCTCGGGGTGCCCGGCCCGGTCCAGGACTTCGCGCACCTTCTTGGACAACTCCGCGAGGTCGCCGGAGTCGAGACGCACGCCCAGGAGCCGGTGGCCGCGCTCTCTTAACCCCTGGGCCACCTTTGCCGCGTGTTTCGCGCCCTGGATGTCGTCGTAGGTGTCTATGAGCAAGGCCGTCGCGTCGGGAAAGACCTGGGCGAAGTGCTCGAACGCGTCCAGCTCGCTCTCGTGGACCATGACGAAGGAGTGGGCCATGGTGCCGAAGACGGGGAGCCCGTAGACCTTACCCGCGAGCACGTTGGAGGTGCCGTGGAACCCCCCGATGAAACTGGCCCTGGCCACCTTTAGCCCCGCGTCGATCCCCTGGGTGCGCCTGAGGGAGAAGTCGGTGAGGCCGCGGCCCCGGCCCGCGAGGAAGCACCTGGACGCCTTGGTCGCGATGGTGGACTGGAGGTTTACCGCGTTGAGGAGGAAGGTCTCCACGATCTGGGCCTGGATTATGGGCGCGCTCACCTCTATGACCGGCTCGTTGGGGAAGAACACGGTGCCCTCCATAAGCGCGTGCACGTCACCCTCGAACCTCATATCTCTAAGGTAATCGAGGAACTCCGGCCTGAAGAGCCCGGTGGAATCGAGATATTCAAGGTCCTCGTCGCGAAAGGAGAACCCTTCCAGGTAGGAGAGCACCTCATCAAGGCCCGCGAAGACCATGTAGCCCCTGTTCACGGGATTCTTGCGCACGAAGAGGGAGAAGCTCGCGCGGCCGTGGAAGCCCCCGTGAAGGTAGCACGCGGCCATGGTCAGCTCGTAGAGATCGGTAAGGAGCTCCATCTTTCCCAAAAGGCCGGACCCGCGGCTCATGTTATGAATCTCCTTTGAGTTATGGAACGGGTAAAAAGCTCCCGATCGCGTCAAGGCAGCGGGCCAGCGCGCCCCTGTGGGCCTCAACCGTGGACCTCGCGGCCGTACCCATCTTATGCCTTGAGTCCGCGTCTTCAAGCCATGATGAGAGCGCGGCCAGAAGCTCGTCCCTGCCCGAGACCTCGATTCCGCCCCCGCCGCGGACAAGGGCCTGGGCCTCGTCGGTGAAGTTGAACATGTGGGGGCCGAAGGCCACCGGCACCTCTCTTATTGCGGGCTCGAGAGGGTTGTGGCCGCCTATCCGGGCGAGACTCCCCCCTATGAGGGCAAAGTCCGCGAGGCTGTAGAGCGAGGCCAGCTCGCCCATGGTGTCCAAGATGCCCACCCGCGGGGCCGGACCCCCCGCGGTGTCCAAAGAACGGGACCTGAGCACCGGGGAGAACCCCATCCCCCTGGCCATTGCCGCGACCTCTTCGGCCCGCGCGGGGTGCCTGGGCGCCACTATGAGGAAGAGGGAGGGCCAGCGGTTCAAAAGCTCCCGGTATACCGCGAGCACCACCTCCTCCTCACCGGGGTGGGTGGAGCCCGCGACCCAGACCGTGCTCCCTTCATCCACCCCGAAGGCCGCGAAGAAGCGCGCGGCCTCCCCCTCGGGGTCCTCTGGCCGCAATATATGGAACTTTAGGTTCCCCGCCG
>JARFUL010000199.1 GCA_029289015.1 Syntrophobacteria bacterium
TCATGCCCACGTACATCAGCCTGCGCTCCTCCTCCACCGGGGACGCGTACCTGCTCAGGGAGAGGGGCAAAAGCCCCTCCTCCGCGCCTATGATGAAGACCACCTTGAATTCGAGCCCCTTGGCCGCGTGGAGGCTCATAAGGGTAACCTTCTCAGCGGTAAAGTCCAGCCCCTCGGTCTCCTTGAGGGGCGCGTCCCCCGCCTCCTGGAAGGGTATTCCCCTCTGGGTCAGCGCCCTGGCCACCGGGGATGCCAGGGCCTTGAGCCTCATGAGCACCGCGACCTCGCCGAACCCCACCTCCCCTTCCACAGTGCCGAGGATCTCCTGGCCCGTTCTGGTCAGCCCGCCCATGAGCCGCTCTATCTCCCGGGCCACGAACGCGGCCTCGGACCTCGGGCCGCTGAACCCCAGGGCCACGGGCGCCCGGCCCTCCGCAAAGGACGGCTCAATGTCAACCTCTTCGACCCCCTGGTTTTGCGCGATGAGCCTCAGGGCCGGAAAGAGGACCGGCCCGGGGACCCGGTAGCTCATCTTCAGGCCCACGGTCCTGGAGCCGGGGAAGTCCTCCCGGAGCCTGTGGAAGAGCATCGGGTCAGCGCCCCTGAAGGAGTAGATGGCCTGGTTCGGGTCTCCTATGACCATGAGCCCCCGGCCGTCTTCGGGCACGAGAAGGCTGAGGAGCTGATACTGGGGTTCGGCCAGGTCCTGGAACTCGTCCACCAGCACCGCGCGGTAGCGCGTCTTCTGCGGGTCTATGGCCCCCTCCCTGAGGAGCTCGAGGGGAAGGAGTATCAGGTCGTCAAAGTCAACAAGATTATTATTAGTCTTGTAATTACAGTAGCTTTTATATAAATCTTCAAGTTCTGGATTAATTTCTTTGCCGGCCTGTCTCGCCCTGGATATCTCCCCCGCGGCAAACCCGGGCCCCATGTCGCCCGGGCCCAGGAGCTCTCTTATGGCCTCGATTCTGGCCTCCTCGTCCATCACCCGCCACCGGTCCTGGTAATGGCCCCTGAGGAGGGACGCGCCCAGGGAGTGAAGGGTGGTGACCTCGGGGCCGGCAAACTCCCCGCGGAGAAGCCCCGAGAGCCGCTCCCTCAGCTCTTCGGCCGCCTTGTTGGTGAAGGTGACCACCAGGAGCTCCCCCGGCTCCACAAGCCCCTCACGCACCATGAGGGCCGCCCTGCGGGTGAGGGTCCTGGTCTTGCCGGATCCGGGCCCCGCGACCACGGCCACAGGCCCCGGTCCCAGGGTCGCGGCCAGCCGCTGGCTCTGGTCCAGGCCCGAAAGCGGGCCCTCTTCCGGCTCAAAATAGGTTGTCACCTTGATGCCCGTTGGATTAAGTTATTCTCTGAATGTCCGGTCTTGGAAAAACTACACCAGAGTAAGCCGACACGTAAAGGGTATTCCCATGCCCAAGCCCCTCAACACTGAAGAGCAAGGAAGGACCGCCAGGGTGCTGGACCACCCGGTCCGGGTGATAAAAGGGGTGGGGCTTAAGGTGGCCAAGGCCCTGGAATCCAAGGGTTTTTCCACGGTGGGGGACCTTCTCTTCAACCTTCCTCTCGGCTACCTGGACCGCAGGGGCGGCCATCGTATCAGCGAGCTAAGCGCGGGAAAGTACGCGAGCTTCAGGGCCGAGGCCCTGGACTACCGGGAGGTGCGCTACGGCCGGAGAAAGGTCTTCCACGCGGTCTTCGCGGACGAGACCGGGAGAGTCTTGGCCAAGTGGTTCCGCTTCGGCCGGTGGCTCAAGGAGAGGTTCGCACCGGGCAAAACCTACCTCGTTTCGGGAAAGCCGGTGCTCTTCTCTGGGGTCCTGGAGCTCCACCACCCCGAGGTGGAGCCCGCGGACCAAGAGGCCGAGGGCAGGATACTTCCCCGCTATCCCGAGGTCTCCGGCATCGCGGCCGGGACCTTCCGCAGGATCATGGAGGAGGTGGTGGCCGCGATTGTGCCCCTCATCCCGGAGACCATCCCCAGGAAGGTCCTCGACCACCTGGGCCTCAAGGGGCTGAGGGAGTCCTTCCGGGAGACCCACTTCCCCACCGCTGAGCCTCCTGATGACGTCCTCTCCCACCCCTTCATCAAGAGGCTCATCTTTGAGGAGCTCTTCTTTCTGGAGCTGGCCCTGGCCATGAGCAGGCGGGAGATAAAGAGCCATCCGGGCTTCACGGTCCTAAAGGACGACAAATTCCTGGCCCGGGTGGGCAGGCTCCTGCCCTTCAGGCTCACCGGGGCCCAAAAGAGGGTCATGCGGGAGATAGCCGGAGACCTGGCCTCATCGAGCCCCATGAACCGGCTGCTCCAAGGGGACGTGGGCTCGGGCAAGACGGTGTGCGCGCTCCTCTGCGCGCTCATGGTGATAAACGCGGGCAAGACCGCGGTGCTCATGGCCCCCACGGAGGTCCTCGCGTTCCAGCACTTTTACAACATCGGCCCCCTGGCCGAGGAGCTGAACATACCCCTGGTCCTTCTCACCTCGTCCATCCCCAGGGCCGAGAAGCACGAGGCCCTGGGCACCCTGGCCGAGGAAAAGCCGGCCCTCGCGGTGGGCACCCACGCGCTGATCCAGGACAGGGTCTCCTTCGGCAGCCTGGGGCTGGTGGTGATAGACGAGCAGCACCGGTTCGGGGTGCTCCAGCGGGCCAGGCTGAGGCTGAAGGGCAGGGAGCGCCCGGACGACCCCGCTCCCCACGTGCTGGTGATGACCGCGACCCCCATCCCCCGCACCCTGGCCATGACCCTCTACGGCGACCTGGACCTCTCGGTGATCGACGAGCTTCCCCCAGGGAGGCTCCCGGTGGAGACCACCATACTGCCCCCAGCCAGGCGCAGGGAGGCCTACGAGCTCATGAGCCGCGAGCTCGCCAGGAAGAAGCGGAGCTACGTGGTCTACCCCCTGGTGGAAGGCTCGGAAAAGCTCGAGATGAAGGACGTCACCTCCATGGCCGAGGAGCTGGCCCGCATCTTCCCCCAGACCGAGGTGGGGGTGCTCCACGGCCGGCTGGACGCGCGGGAGAAGAGAAGGGTTATGGAGATGCTCCGGAGCGGCCGGGTGGGGATTCTCGTGGCCACCACCGTTGTGGAGGTGGGCCTCGACGTGCCCGAGGCCACGGTAATGCTCATCGAGCACCCCGAGAGGTTCGGCCTGGCCCAGCTCCACCAGCTGAGAGGCAGGGTGGGACGGGCCAAAGACCCCTCCCACTGCGTCCTGATCCACGACGGCCGGGGGGACGCGGCCCAAAGACTCTCCATCTTCGCGTCCACCACCGACGGGTTCGTGCTCGCGGAGGAGGACCTGAAGATACGGGGCCCCGGGGAGCTTGCGGGCATAAGGCAGCACGGCGCGCTGGACATGAAGCTCTCCATCCTTCTGAGGGACGTCTCGCTCCTCAAGACCGCGCGCAGGGCGGCCATGGCCCTTGTGGAAAAGGACCCCGGGCTGGAAAAGCCCGCGCACCGCCACATCAGGGAGATACTCAAGAAAAAGACGGAGGAAAAGCTCCAGATAATGCACACCGCGTGAGCAAAACGAATCCTGAAGGAGACGGGGTTGCTGGCTAAAGTTCATTCAGTCGCAGGGATGGTGGGTCTTGTGGGGATAGCCTTTCTCCTGAGCACCAACCGGCGCAGGGTCTCCCTCAAGACCGTCGGGTAGGGCATACTCCTCCAGCTCGTGCTCGCGCTCGTGGTGCTGAAGACCGGCCCGGGCCTCAGTATATCCTATGAAAAGATCGACGTGAACTTCATCGACGCGCTCAGCCGGGGCGCGGTGGAGGGCATGAAGCTGGCCATCAACGTGGCGGCCATGCTCATCGCGATCATCGCGGCCGTGGTGGTGGCGACCTACGGGCTGTGCGGCTTTGCCAACTTCGGCTCTTCGGGTATAATGATAGCAGGGGTGGGCGGCATCGCGCCCGGGCGCAAGCACGACCTGGCCAGACTGGGCATCAAATCCATCATCTCGGGCTCCCTGGCCGCGTTCATGACCGGCACCATCGCGGGGCTGTTCCTGTAGCAGGTTTTCCCTTGACACGGGCAAAGCGGGCTCTGTATTTTTAAATTCAGGCGGCATAGCCAAGTGGTAAGGCAACGGTCTGCAAAACCGTTATTCACCGGTTCGAATCCGGTTGCCGCCTCCAGTGAAATCAAGGGGTTGGGTTAATTACCCGGCCCCTTTTTCCTTGTCTTGGCGCGGCAGGCCGCAACTCAGAATCGCCCACAATGTTGTAGCGGCCGAAGATTGAGCGGGGTCCTGGCGCGGTGATTGCCG
>JARFUL010000200.1 GCA_029289015.1 Syntrophobacteria bacterium
GTGGTGGGGCATGATGAGGTGGGTGCGGGGGCTTATGGCCAGGTTGGCCGGGGAGGCCTCCACCCCGTACCCGGTGAGGCGGTCCACCTCCTGGAGGAAGACCTTTGGGTCGAGGACCACCCCGTTCCCGATGAGGCAGCGCTTGTCCCTGTGGAGTATGCCGGAAGGAATGAGATGAAGGATGAACTTGTCCTGTCCCACCACGATGGTGTGGCCCGCGTTGTTGCCGCCCTGGAACCGGACCACCAGGTGGGCCTTCTCTGTAAGGAAATCAACGACCTTCCCCTTGCCCTCGTCCCCCCACTGGGTTCCGCAAACCACCACAGAAGACACGCCAAACCTCCCTTGCAACAGCTCAACCGAAGGGAGAATAGTTTAAGCACTGTTTTTTGTCAAACGAAATGGGGTAAAACAAAAGCCCGGCCTCGATTGAAGCCGGGCTGGAAGTGTCCAAACTATCCCGTTTACCGGGCCATGGCTCTCAGCCTCTTGACCCTCTCCTCCATGGGCGGGTGGGTGGAGAAGAGCTGCATCAGAGACCTGCCTGAAAGGGGATTCACTATGAACATGTGCGCGGTCGCGGGGTTGGCGTCAACACGGATCCTCTGGGACGCGTAGCCCAGCTTCTCCAGGGCCTTGGCCAGACCCATTGAGTTGTGCGCGAACTTGGCGCCCGTTGCATCGGCCAGGTACTCCCTGGAACGGGATATGGCCATCTGGATGAGCATCGCGGCGATGGGGGCCAAAATAGCGGTGAAGATGAGGCCCAGCGCGCCTCCCCCCTCGTCGTCGTTGCCGCCTATGCCGCCGAAGATCGCGGCCCACCTCGCGAAGGACGCGACCATCATCACCACCCCTGCCAGGGTGGCCGCGATGGAGCCTATGAGTATGTCGCGGTTCTTCACGTGGGCCAGCTCGTGGGCCAAAACCCCCTTGAGCTCCTCCCGGTCCAGGAGCTTCAGTATGCCGGATGTCACCGCGACCACCGCGTTCTCGGGGTTCCTTCCCGTCGCGAACGCGTTGGGCGCGTCATTGGGGATGATATAGAGCCTCGGCATGGGCAGACCCGCGTTGCCTACTAGCTCCCTCATCATGTCGTAGAGCTCCGGCGCTTCGGCCTCGGTTACGGGCTGGGCCCGGTACATGGCCAGAACGATCTTGTCCGAAAACCAGTAGGAGCCGAAGTTTATCACCACCGCGAACACGAACGCGATCACCATGCCGTTGACACCGCCCAGCATGCGCCCTATGAGCACGATGAGCGCGGTGAGCGCGGCGAGAAGAATCGCGGTTCTGAACTGATTGCCCATATCTTAAATGCCTCCTTTTATCTTTATGGCTTTACAGGTTAAATTTAAGCCAGGGAGGCCGTTGTGTCAAGGCGACCCTCACCCCGTTCCCTGGCGCTGAACTTAAGGCCGTGGTCCTGGCCCTTATCCGCGACGATGACGTCCCCGGGCCGGAACGTGCCCCTGAGCATCTCCAGCGCGAGGGGGTTCTCGATGTTGCGCTGGATGGCCCTCTTGAGCGGCCTTGCGCCGTAGACCGGGTCGTAGCCCGCGGCCACGAGGAACTCCTTGGCCTCGGGGGTGAGCTCCAGGGAAAGGTCCCTCTCCTTGAGCCTTTCGGAAAGCCTCTTTAGCTGAATGTCCACGACCTCCTTCATATCATCGAGGCTGAGGCGATGGAAGGTTATGGTGTCGTCCACCCGGTTGAGGAACTCCGGCCTGAAGCGGGCCTTGAGCGCGTCCATCACCCGCAGGTTCACCTCGTCGTCATCCAGGGCCGCACCCTCGCTCAGATACTGGCTGCCCACGTTGGAGGTCATTATTATGATGGTGTTCTTGAAGTCCACGGTCCTGCCCTGGCCGTCGGTGAGGCGGCCGTCATCCAGTATCTGGAGGAGCGCGTTGAAAACGTCGTTGTGGGCCTTCTCTATCTCGTCGAAGAGCACCACGGTGTAGGGCCTGCGCCTCACCGCCTCGGTGAGCTGGCCCCCCTCCTCGTAGCCCACGTATCCCGGGGGCGCGCCCATGAGCCGGCTTACGGTGTGGCGCTCCATGTACTCGGACATGTCGAGGCGCACCATCGCGTTCTCGTCGTCGAAGAGGAACTCCGCCAGGGCTCTCGCGAGCTCGGTCTTGCCCACCCCGGAGGGCCCCAGGAATATAAAAGAGCCCATGGGCCTGTTGGGGTCCGAGAGCCCGGAGCGGGACCTGCGGACCGCGTCGGAGACCGCTTCGATGGCCGTGTTCTGGCCCACCACCCTCTTGTGGAGGTTCTCCTCCATCCTGAGGAGCTTCTCCTTCTCGCCCTCCATGAGCCTGGCCACGGGGATGCCGGTCCAAGAGGATATCACCTGGGCTATGTCCTCGGCCTCCACCTCCTCGCGCATCATCTTGGTCTCGGCCTGGATCTGGGCGAGCCTCTTTGCCTCCTCCTCCAGCCTGAGCCTCGCGTCCCTGAGCATGCCGTAGCGGATCTCCGCGGCCCGGGCCAGGTCGCCGTCCCTCTTGGCTATCTCCTCCTCCTGGGTGAGCCGCTCAATCTCCCCCTTGGCCTCCTGCATGCGGGTGACTGAGTCCTTTTCCGCGTGCCAGGCAGCGGTGAGACCGTCGAGCTCCTCCTCCATGTCGGCCAGCCTGGCCTCTATCTCCCCCAGCCTCGCGCTGGAGCCTTCGTCCGACTCTTTTTTGAGGGCCTCCTGCTCGATCTTGAGGCGGGTCATCTCCCTTTGGACCTCGTCTATCTCCGTGGGCACGGAGTCCATCTCCACCCGGAGCCTGGACGCGGCCTCGTCCATGAGATCCACCGCCTTGTCCGGGAGGAACCTGTCGGTGATGTACCGGTGCGAGAGGGTCGCGGCCGCGATTATCGCGGAGTCTTTAATGGTCACCCCGTGGTGGACCTCGTACTTCTCCTTTAGCCCTCTCAGGATCGCGATGGTGTCCTCCACCGTGGGCTCGGACACGAACACCGGCTGGAAGCGCCGCTCCAGGGCCGCGTCCTTCTCAACGTGCTTGCGGTACTCGCTGAGGGTGGTTGCTCCAATGCATCTCAGCTCGCCCCTAGCGAGGGCCGGCTTGAGCATGTTGGACGCGTCCACCGCGCCCTGGGCCGCGCCCGCGCCCACCAGGGTGTGCATCTCGTCTATGAACAGTATTACCCGGCCGTCGGACCCGGTGACCTCCTTGATCACTGCCTTTAGCCGGCCCTCGAACTCCCCCCTGTACTTCGCGCCCGCGACCAGCGCGCCCAGGTCGAGGGCAACCACCCGCTTCTCCTTGAGCCCCTCGTGCACGTCCCCCGCGACGATCCTCTGGGAGAGCCCCTCCGCGATCGCGGTCTTGCCCACCCCGGGCTCGCCGATGAGCACCGGGTTGTTCTTGGTGCGCCTGGAGAGCACCTGGATGACCCTGCGTATCTCTTCCACCCTGCCGATCACCGGGTCGAGCTTGCCGGTCCTCGCGAGCGCGGTGAGGTCCCGCGCGTACTTCTCCAAGGCCTGGTACTTGTCCTCTGGGTTGGGGTCCGTGATGCGGGTGGTGCCCCGGATCGCGCGAAGCGCGTCCATGAGCGAATCCCTGTTTACCCCGTGCTTTTGCAGTATCTTGCCCTCAGGGGTGCCGGTCCGGCCCGCCGCGGCCAGGAGCACGTGCTCCAGGGAGACGTAGTCGTCGTGCATGGCCTGGGCCTCCTTGAGCGCGAGGTCCAAAAGCTCTCTCAGCTCTCTTGACAGGTAGGTTTCGAGCGCTGCTCCCGAGACCTTGGGCAGCCTGGCCATCTCGGCCGCGAGGTCGTCCGCAAGCCCCCCGAGGTTTACCCCGAGCTTGGCCAGGATCGTCAGCACGACCCCGGACTCCTGCTTGAGGGAGGCAAGGAGCAGGTGGACAGGCTTGATCTCCTGATGCGAAGCAGAGGAGGCCAACTCCTGCGCGGTCTTTATGGCCTCCTGCGCCTTCAGGGTAAATTTTTCCAGGTTCATATGTTAAAGCTCCGGGCCATGAATTAGGCCCTGTTTTTATTAACAATAATGTTCACATTTGTAGTTAAGGACGCTAGGTCTTCGTGTCAAGTGATGGGGATGATTCCTGAAATGATTACAGGTAGATTGAGTTTTTTCGCACCGCGGGGCCTACCTCAGAATCGCTTCCACCGCGTTGGCTGCCGCGCGAACGAGCTCTTCCAGGGACCGCCGCGCATCGAGCCTGAGGGTTCTCTCGTCCACCAGGGAGATGAACACGTCCCGCACCCGGGCCAGGCTCTTTTTGCGCTCGAACTCGGTGAGGGGCTCCCCGCGGCTGTTCACTATGCGGTCCAAACCCTCCTCCACGGAGAGGTCCAGGAGGATCACCAGGTCGGGCCTGGGCGCGAACGCGAGGTTGGCCGCGAGGATGGCCTTGGGGTCGAGGCCGCGAACCGACTGGTAGGCCACGCTGGATAGATAGTATCTGTCCGTAATTACTATCTTTCCCTTTTCAAGGTTCGGTTTGATAACCCTTTGGACATGCTCTCTTCTGTCTTCGATGAATAGGTCCAGCTCCTCCTCGGGGCTCAGCGCGTGCCTGCCGCTCTTCGCGAGCTCCCGTATTCTCTGGCCAAAGACCCCGTCTGTGGGCTCCCGCGTAAGGGTCACACTGTGACCTTTTTGGGCAAGCAGCTCCCCCAGTTTATTGACGAGGGTGGACTTTCCCGCGCCGTCTATGCCTTCCACGGCCACCAGTATCCCTTTTGCGCTGGAGGACAACGGGCTACTCCTTCGGGCCCACGAACACGGTCGCGGAGTGCTCGAGAGCCAGGTATTTTTGGGCCGCGCGGACCACCTCGTCGGGGCTCACCCTGCTGATGCTTCTTATGTACCTCTTCTGGTAGTCCGAGCCGAGGCCGTAGAGGTCGTTCAGCGCGATGGTCTGGGCCCTTTCGGAGAACTCCTGGTTGTTCTTCAGGTAGCTCCCCAGGATGTAGTTCTTGGCCCTGTCCACCTCTTCTTTGGACACGCTCTTTTTCACCAGCTCTATCTGCTCCCGGAGCGCGCCCAGCGCAATTCCCTTCTTTTCGGGCGCGCACGCGAGATAGAACACCACCGCGCCCTTCTGGAGCCCCTCGAAGCTGAAGGATGTGATCACGTACGCGAGGCTCATCTCATCCCTCAAGACCCTGAAGAGCCTCCCGCCCTGGCCCGCGAGAACGTGGGTGAGCACCTTGAGGGGATAACGGTCCTTTTCCGAGACCTTGGCTCCCAGAAAGCCCAGCGCGATGTGGGTCTGGTGGCCCTTCTTGAAGATATGCCTGGCGAGCGGCTCTTTGGGCCGCGCGGGCTCCGGGCCCTGGTAGGTCCTCACAGGCCCGCGCGCCTTCATTCCCCCGAAGAGCCTCGAGGCAAGCCCGGCCACCTTCTTGGGGTCCACGTCCCCCACCACGCTCAGGATCAGGTTTTCCGGCTTCACCAGGGAGCGGTGGAACCCCCTGAGCCTGGCCCTGTCTATGCGCGTCACCGACTCCTTGCGCCCCAGTATCTTGAGCCCGTAGGGATGCTCCTTGTAAAGGGCCTGGTAGAGGTTTCTCAGGGTGAATCTCGCGGGCCGCTCCTGCTCGGTCCGGATCTGCGACAGGACCACACTCTTCACCTTGCTGAGCTCCCCGTCCCTGAACCCGGGCCGAAGAAGCGCGTCCGCGGCCAGCTCCAGGCCGGTCTCGAAGTTCTCACTGAGGAAGGAGCCCTCCAGCCCGAAGGAGTTTCTGCCCGAAAAGCCGCTCAACTCCCCGGCCATCTCCTCCACCTTCTTGGCAAACTCCTGCGCGGACATCCGCGCGGTGCCCTGGGTCAGCATCAGGGCCAGGATGTTGGAGATGCCCTCGACCCGCCCGTCCTCCGCGAGCAGCCCACCCTTGAGGGCCAGGGTGAAGCTCACCATGGGGAGCCTGTGCTCCTCCTTTACCAGCACGGTAACGCGGTTGGTCAGCGTGGTCTTGGTGACGGTCCCGGCCCTTTTGAAACTCCCGGGCACCGTGGGGTGCGGCGCATAGGCCTCGGACTTTTTGGCCAGGGCCGCGGCCAGGCCCTTAGGGGTCTTCCTGTCCGCCTGGATCACGAGGGTCTGCCTGAGGGGGTCCAGGTACCTAAGCGCCACCCTCTGGACGTCCTGCGCGCTGACCCCCTTTATGGACTTGAGGTAGGCCTCCCTCTTGGCCGCATCTCCCCACAGAACCTGGAAGTACCCCAGGATGTCCGCCTCACCCTGCGCGGTCTCCCTGCTCTTGAGGAAATCGGTGGTCAGGACCAGCTTGGCCTGGTTGAGCTCGCTGAGGCTCACCCCGGTCTCCTGGACCCTCTTTATCACCTCCAGGATGGCCAGGTACGCGGGCTCGATCTTTGCCGGAGAGAGGTTGGCCGTTATGAAGAAGAGCCCCGGGCCCTTGGGGGTGAACGCGGTCGCGGAGATGCTGTAGACCCAACCCAGCTCGTGGTACAGGCCCGAGTAGAGCCGGGAGGACTCGCCCTCCCCCAGGATCATGGCCAAAACGTCCAGCGCGGGTATGTCCTTGTGGGCCAGCTCCGGCAGGGGATAGGCCACGGCAACCCGGGCCTGCTTCACGTTCTCGCTGAGCTGTATCCCCAGGGGCTTGTTCCTCCCCGGGTGCCTGGGCATGGAGAACCGGGGGCTCGAGCGCCCGGGATACGCGCCGAAGTGGGTCTTGACCCACCCCTTGGCCCGGGAGACGTCCACGTCGCCCGCGACCACCACGCACATGTTCCCCGGCACATACCACCTGCCTATGTACTCGAGGATCATCTCCCTGGTGATGCCCTTCACCGTCTTGTAGAAGCCCAGAATCCTCCGGCCGTAGGGGTTGTTGCCGTACGCGTTCTCAAAGAGCGCGTAGCTCAGGCGCCTCCCGGGGCTGTCGAGCGCGTGGCGGATCTCCTCGGCCACCACCTCCTTCTCCCTGGCCAGCTCCCCGGGGTCGAAGGTGGAGTTGAACACCGCGTCTGCCAGAACCTCCACCGCGCGCTCAGCAGCGTCGGACTTTATGGTCACGTGGTATACAGTATGGTCGAAGGTGGTATACGCGTTGATGGAGCCCCCCGCGCCCTCGATCTCGGCCGCGACCTCCCCCACCTTCCTCTTCTTCGTTCCCTTGAAGATCATGTGCTCGATGAGGTGGGTTATGCCCTGCTCCTCGGGTTTCTCGTAGATGGAGCCCGCGTTGACCCAGACCTGCACCGCGGCCACTTCGAGCCCTTTTATGGGCGCAATGATTACGAAAAGACCGTTGGGGAGCCGGTAGGTTTCGAAGGGGTCTGCTTTGGCGGCATATCCGGGAAGGGTCTCTGGCGCGGCCCGGGGCAGGCAGGAGCAAAACACAAGGCCCAAAAACACGACGAAAATCAGAACCGCTGCCCGTGCTGGCCTCATGGAATCCCCCTGGTTGACCGTTTGGTTTGCTCGTGATATACCCGTTCTAATCTAAAAAATATTAACCGGGAGCATAGAACATGGCAAAGAAAAACTCTACGGATGAGCTGAATGAGCTTCGGGAAAGGCTTTTTAGGAGGGAGAGACTCGCGTGGGAGGCCATGGACGACAAAGAGCGGGCTGAGTGCCTCGACTACGCGGATGATTATAAAGAGTTCATAACCAGGGCGAAGACGGAGAGGGAGACCGTCTCTGAGATCGAGGCCAGGGCCAGGGCCGCGGGCTTCGCAAAACTGGGCAAGGCCAAGAAGGCCAAGGTCTACTCCATGTTCCGGGGAAAGGTCGCGGCGGTGATCCATCTGGGCAAAAAGCCCATCACCGAGGGGCTGAGGATCGTGAGCGCGCACCTCGACACCCCCCACCTGGACCTCAAGCAGAACCCCCTCTACGAGGAGGTGGGCCTGGCCATGCTCAAGACCCACTACTACGGGGGAATAAAGAAATACCAGTGGCTCGCGAGGCCCCTCGCGCTCCACGGCAAGGTCTTTTTGAAGGACGGCTCCTCCGTGACCCTCAGGCTGGGGGAGGAGAAGGGCGACCCGGTGTTCACCGTCGCGGACCTCCTGCCGCACCTCAGCGCGAAGCAGTACGAGAAGAAGGTGGCCGACGCGTTCGAGGCGGAGAAGCTCAACCTCATGGCCGCGAGCCTGCCCCTGGGCGACGAGGAGGTGAAGGAGCGGGTCAAGCTGGGGGTCATGAACCTTCTTCACGAGAAATACGGCATAACCGAGGAGGACTTCACCTCCGCGGAGCTCCAGGCCGTGCCCGCCGGCCCCGCGGTGGACCTGGGGTTCGACAGGTCCATGGTCGCGGGCTACGGCCAGGACGACCGGGCCTGCGTCTTTGCCGCGCTCCACGCGATCCTGAACCTCAAGAAGAGGCCCCAAAAGACCGCTATTGCGCTCTTCTTCGACAAGGAGGAGACGGGCAGCCAGGGCGCGACAGGCGCGGACTCCCGGTATATCGAGTGGCTCATCCACGACCTCATGGAGGCCTCGAAGGAGCCCATAGACCCGAGAGCCGTCTCCCGGACGCTGATGAACACCCACGCGCTCGCCGCAGACGTCACCGGCGCGCTGGACCCGGACTACCAGGAGGTCCACGAGAAGAGGAACGCCGCGAAGCTGGGCTACGGCATCGCGATCGCCAAGCACACCGGGCACCGGGGCAAATACAACACCTCGGACGCGAGCGCGGAGTTCGTGTCCAAGATACGGGCCCTATTCGACGAGAAAGGGGTGGTCTGGCAGCCGGGCGCGATGGGCAAGGTGGACGAGGGCGGCGGCGGCACCATTGCCAAGTTCCTCGCGACCTACGGCATGGAGGTTTTGGACGCGGGTCCCGCGCTCCTCTCGGTGCACTCGCCCCTCGAGATAGCCTCCAAGGCCGACCTCTACATGAGCGCGAGGAGCTACGCGGAGTTCTTTGCCGCAGACAAGCTATAAAAAGGCTGCATTACCATGAAGCTGAAGGACTACAGCTTCGGCTCCCTCACCGCGGGAGGCACAAGATACACCAGCGACCTCAAGGTGGTGGAGCGCGAGGTGGTGCCCAACTGGTGGCGAAAGGAGGGGCACAGGCTCTTCCCCGAGGACATCGCGGAAATCCTTGCCGCGAGGCCCGAGGTGCTGGTGGTGGGCACGGGCAGCCCCGGGAACATGAGGGTCCCCCCCGAGACCGTCGAGGCCATAAGGGGTTGCGGGATAAAAGAGGTGGTCCTTCCCACCTCCCAGGCGGTGAAGAGGTTCAACGAGCTGGTGGATGAGGGGAAAAGGGTGGCCGGCGCGTTCCATCTGACCTGCTGAGTCTCACGGAGGACCGTATTGCCCGAACTCCCCGAGGTTGAGGTTATCCTAAGGGGCCTTCTGGTGCTCAAGGGGCTTGCGGTCACCGGAATAGAGGCGCCGCGGCCCGGCCCCAACACGCCTGTGGACCTGGAATCACTCTCCAGCGCGACCCTTGAAAGAAAGCTCGAAGAGATTGAGCGCCGCGGCAAGTACCTTCTCTTCAGGTTCTCGGGCCCAAGAGAGGTTGTTTTCCATCTCAAGATGACGGGGAAGCTCCTCTTGCGCGGTGACTTCTCCGAGTATGCCCGCTATCACCGCGTGATAATCTCGTTTACCAGGGGCCAAAAGCTCATTTTCAACGACGTGAGAAGATTTGGTTTTTGCATCTGCGACAGCAATGATACGAGCTGCCGCACCTGCCTTCCGGAGTTCGGCCCGGACCCGCTCTCCCCCTCCTTTGGCGCCGGTTCTCTTTCAGGTTCCGCGGGGGACAGGCGATTGAAGCTCAAAAATTTCATCTTGGACCAGAAGGTGGCCCCCGGTATCGGCAACATCTACGCGAACGAGGCCCTTTTCCGCGCGGGGCTTAATCCCTTTCGGCCCGTGAACACCGTGGGGGCAGGGGAGTGGGAGTCTCTGGCCAGGTCTATTAGGGAACTCCTCTTGGAGGCCATAGATTACGGGGGCACGACCCTGGGCCGCGGCTGGTCGCACTTTTGCAACGCCAGGGGAGAGCCGGGGAGATTCCAGGAAAGACTCATGGTTTATGGTCGCGAGGGCGAAGCTTGCGTCCGGTGTGACAACGAGATAAGGAGTATGCCCTTGAACAACCGGTCCACCTTCTTCTGCCCGTTGTGCCAGGAGGTCTAGGCTGCTGTGGCGCTCTCCATGTTTAAAAGGGCCGCGCTCTTCACGTTCCTCGCGCTCTTGGGACTGGTGGCCGGGGGCGCGGTCGCGGGGTTCTACCTCATCGGCCGGGACCTCCCCCAGGTCCATGAACTGGAGTCATACCGGCCCCTTGCGGCAAGCCGCCTCATTTCGGAGGACGGCGAGGTCATGGGCGAGTTCTACGTGGAAAGGCGCATCCCGGTGCCCCTGTCCAAACTGCCCAAAAACCTTATCAACGCGTTCATAGCCGCGGAGGACAAGAGCTTCTTCAAACACATGGGCTTCGACCCCAAGGCGGTGGTGCGGGCCCTGGTCAAGGACGTGCTCACCGGGACCCTCGCGCAGGGCGGCTCCACCATCACCCAGCAGCTGGCCAAGGTCTTCTTCCTCTCCTCGGAGAAGACCCTCACCAGGAAGCTCAGGGAGCTCCTTTTGGCCCTCAACATAGAGAGGCGGTACACGAAAAAGGAGATCCTCACCCTCTATTTGAACCAGATATACCTGGGCTCCGGGGCCTACGGCGTGGAGGCCGCGGCCAGGCGCTACTTCGGCAGGTCCGCCAGCGATCTCGACCTGGCCCAGGCCGCGCTCGTCGCGGGCCTTCCCAAGGCCCCCAGCAGGTACTCACCCCTGATGAACCCGGATCTCTCCCTAAAGAGGCGCTCCTTCGTGCTGAAGAGGATGCTCAAGGAGGGGTTCATCACCAGGGCCGAGATGGAAAGCGCGAACGCAAAGCCCCTGAATATCGTCGGCCAGGAGCAGCTTGTCGCGGCCCACCTCAAGGAGAAGGTGCGCCTGGCCCTGGAGGAGGAGCTGGGCCAGGAGATGCTCTACCGGGGAGGGCTCAAGGTCTACACCACCCTGAACCTGGGTTGGCAGAAGGCCGCGGAAAAGGCGGTGAGCGAGGGGATCAAAAGGCTGGAGGAGGAGATAAAGCCCGCTGAAGGGGAGAGGCTCGAGGCCGCTGCTCTGGCCCTGGACGCGTTCACCGGCGGGGTGAGGGTCATGGTGGGAGGGCGCAGCTTTGCCCAGAGCCAGTTCAACCGGGCCACCGACGCGCTCAGGCAGCCCGGCTCCGCGTTCAAGCCCATCGTGTTCGCGAGGGCGCTTGACGCGGGACTCACCCCCAGGACCCTGATCTGGGACGCGCCGGTGAGCTTCAACCTGCCCTCGGGCCGGGTCTGGTCGCCAAAGAACTACTCCGGTGGCCACGAGGGCGAGATAACCCTTCTCAGGGCGCTCAGCATCTCGGACAACGTGGCCGCGGTGAAGCTGACGGCCGAGCTGGGCCCCGGCTCGGTGATCGAGGAGGCCAAGAGGCTGGGAATCCACTCCCACCTGAGGCCGGAGCTGGCCCTGGCCCTGGGGGTCTCCGAGGTGACGCTCCTGGAGCTCACCAATGCCTTCCAGGTCTTTGCCGCGGGCGGCGTAAGGGCCACCCCCTTCTTCATTAGGAAGGTGGTGGACCGGGAGAACAGGGAGCTTTTAGCGAAGCGGCCTGAGAGGGTAAAGGTTTTGAGCCCCCAGGTGGCCTACCAGATCGTGGACATGCTCAAGTCGGTGGTCCAGGACGGCACCGGCCGCAGGGCCAGGAGCCTCGGCCGGCCCCTCGCGGGAAAGACCGGCACCACCCAGAACTACAACGACGCGCTCTTCGTGGGGTTCAGCCCCAGGGTGGTCCTGGGGGTATGGGTGGGGTTCGACTCGAAGAGGTCCCTGGGGAAAAAGATGTCCGGCTCCCGCGCGGCGCTCCCCATCTGGATCGACATTATGGACGCGATCCTCGAACACGAGACCCCGGAGGACTTCCCCGTGCCTTCGGGGATACGGTTCGTGTCCCTAGATCCTGTCACCGGCGAGGAGCTCCCCCCGGACGACCCCCACGCGCGCTGGGTCGCGCTGGCCGAATAGGGTCTTCCTACCGGCCCATCCGTCTCAGGAACGAAGCCGCACCCTGATGGCCCATGGATGCGGCGGCCCTGAGGTCCCGGTCCGCGAGCTCTTTGTCTCCCAGCCTGAACCTCAGCATCCCCCTCATGAAGTAGCCGTCTTTGAGTCCCGGGTTGAAGCTGATGGCCGCGTCCAGCACCTGGACGGCCCCCTTCAGCCGGCCCATCCGGGTGAGAATCTCGGCCAGGGTGAGGCTGGCCATGGGCGAGCGGGGCTCCAGAGATAACGCTCTCCTGAGGCTCTCCTCCGCGTGCCTCAGCCTTCCCTGTTTCATGAGAATCCTGGCCAGAAGCTCGTGGGCCCTCGCGAATCCGGGCGCGAGGATCAGGGCCCTTTGCACGTGGGATTCGGCCTTTTTCAGGTCGCCGTACTGGAAATGGTGCAGCCCGACGTTGAACTGGGTCTGGTGGCTGAAGGGGTTGAGTGAGAGCGCCTTTTGGAACTCGTGGAGGGCCTCCCTGTGCCTTCCCATGAGATCGAGGACCACCCCGCGGCTGTTGAAGACCTTCAGGTGGGTGGGGGCCAGGGCCGCGGCCCTCTCCAGGTCCTTCAGCGAGCCTTCGAGGTCGCGCATCAGCCTTTTCAGCCGGGCCCTGTTCACCAGCGCGTCCGGGTAGTCGGGCTTGAGCCTCAGCGCTTTCTCATAGTCCGCGAAGGCCTCCTGGAACCTGCCCATCTTCTCGTAGCCCACCCCCCGGTTATTGTACGCGGAAGAGACCTTATCGCCGAAGACCTCTATCTCCCGGGTGAAGAGGGTCACGGAGTCGCGCCAGTGGGGTATCTGGCGCACGCTCAAGAGGCCGAACAGGGAAGTGACCGCAATAAGGCCGATCACCGCGGCCCTCCTTGCGAGGGGTTTGGGCCACGTCGCGACCCGGGCCCATGCCGCGGCCGCGAGAAACAGGGGCCCGAGTATGGGAAGATAGCTGTACCGGTCAGCCGCAGACTGCTGGCCCACCTGGACCAGGCCCAGGACCGGGATCAGGGTGACGACATAGTAGGCCATCGCGGCCCAGAGCCAGGCCGTCTCCTTTCTCCTGAGGAGCATGAAGGCCAAAAGAGCCGCGAGGAGGGCCCCGGACAAGAAGTGCTCGAATCCCGCGGCCTCGGGATAGGGATAAAGCGGCGCAAGCCCCGCGGGCACGAGGCTCTTCACCAGGTAGAAGACGAGCCCCCGGGCCGCGACCCAGAGCCTGAGGAGTATGGGCGCGCTCTTTATCGCGACGAAGGCCCCGGAGGCCTTCTGCGCGAAGAGGGTGAGGAGTAACGAGGCCGCGCTGAGGAGCACGAAGGGGACCTTCTCCACAAGGACCCGCGTTCCCTTGCTGAATGCGCTCCTTAGCTCGAGCCGGCCCAGGGGGTAGACGTCCAGGATGAGCAGCACGACGGGCAGGGAGACGGCCATGGGCTTGGCCAGAAGGGCCAGGAGCGCGCATCCCAGGGAGAGCCTGTAGAACATCGCGCTTTTGGTCTCGGCAAAGCGCAGGTGGCATATTACCGTGAGAAGGAAGAAGAGCGCGCACAAAACGTCCTTTCTCTCCGCGATCCAGGCCACCGACTCCACCCTCAGGGGATGAACCCCGAAGATGAGCCCCGCGAAGAGGCCCGCGTAGAGGCAAAACCGGCGCGCGGCCGCGCGATGGGCAATGCGGGTGAGGCTCGCGGCCAGGTGGACCACCAGGAGGGTGTTCACCGCGTGGATGATTACGTTGGTGAGGTGGTGACCCATTGGCGCGCCGGACCACATGGCCACGTCCAGCCTGTGGGAGAGCCAGGTGAGGGGATGGTAGTTGGCCGCGTAGAACGAGGTAAAGGCCCACTTGACGAACACGGGCCACTTGAGCTTCAAAAAGGGGTTTTCCAGGAGGTACTGGGTGTCGTCCCACACGTATCCGTTCTTCAGGGAGAAGCTGAAGACCACGAACACGGCCAGCGGGGGCGCGAGGTAGGCGGCCCACTCCTCCCACCACCTGGTCTCAGCCGCAAGGACCGCTTGCGCGCTGGGGCGCGGCTTTCTGGGGCTCTTTCGTCTCCTTGCCACAGGCTACCTCTTCCCCGGGTGCTTCGGGTGCGCCGCGCCGAAGAACCTTCTCACCTTCGTCTCGCTCTTCATCCGGGTTCAGTCCCCCCGGTCCGTCCTGCCGAAGATGTGCCGGCCCACGGATTCCAACTCCATGAACGGGTGGGCTCCGAACACGTCCCGATGGGTGGCTGAGCCGTCGTCGGGCCCGATGTCCAGGTATATCCTCACCGAGGAGTAACGGATGATTTCAAGCTGCTCCAAACAGTCCGGAGGCAGCTAGGCCCTCTTTAGTGGGGATGAGGTAAAACCTGCGGCCCGGGAGGAACACGGGGCTGGCCCCGAACACGAAGTAGTCCCGAATGAGAGCGCGGCTTTGTCTCGGGGATCTGGAGCAACCATTGCGGAGCGCGTCCCGAAGACCCTGTCAGCGGGTCTTCAGGAGAAGCGGGCGATGGCCTGCCTCCTCCTCAAGCCTCTTGGCCGTAGACTTGGCCTTGGCCAAGGTGAACTCCCCCTCGAGCACCACCCTGAACAGCGTGCCCCTGCCCTCGAGCATCACCTCCACCACCTTCGCGGGAAACCCCCGGGAATCGAGCTCTTTGGCGAGGCCCGCGGCCCTCTCCTCGCTCTTGAGGGAGGAGACCTGGATCATGTACGCGGCCTCTTCGGTTGGGCGCGGAGGCTCCGGGGCCCGTATTTCCGGCGCGGCCTTGGGCCTCAGCGGCGTCTTGCCCCCCTCCAGGGTGTCGTAGAAGTCGAGGCTCTTCCTCACAGAAGAGCTCTCCTCGGCCTTCTTCTTGGGGGCCGCGTCCCGGACCGCGGGCTTGCCCAGGTAGCCCACCAGCCTCTTGGCCAGGGTATCCGCGTCTATGGACGCGGGGCTGAGCCCCTTGCCCGCGAAGAACCCCATGAGGAACATCCCCCCGTAGGTGACCACCAAAATCACCACGAGAAGAGCCACCCCCGCCCAGGAGAGCTCGAGAGTCATCACCCGGCGCTCTTCGCTCTTCCTGGGCTTGCCCGCGGCCAATGCTACATCCTCTCCAGGGGCACCATGCCCAACAGCTCCATGCCGGCCTTGAGCACCTCCCCCACCATCCAGCAAAGAAGGAGCCTGGCCTCGGTAAGCACGGGGTTCGCGGGGTCGAGGACGCGGCAGTCGTGGTGGAACGCGTGGAACGCGCGGGCAAGCTCAATCAAATAGTCCGCGACAAGGGAGGGCTCCAGCTCCCTGAGCGCGTCCCGCACCGCGCCGGGGAACTTGGCCATGATCCTGATGAGCGCGTGCTCTCTTAGGTGGGTGAGCGCGTCGATGTTTGCGGACGCGGGCCTCTCCCTTTCGGCCTTGCGGAAGATGCCCAGGACCCTCACCCTCGCGTTCTGCACGTAGGGGCCGGTCTCCCCCTCGAGGGAGACCGCGTCCTCCAGCTTGAAGCGCGCCTCCTTGTGCCTGCGGGGCTTGAGGTCGTTGAACACCACCGCGCCCACCCCGATGGCCCTGGCCACCTCCTCTTTGTTCTCCAGGTCGGGGTTGCGCTCCTCGATGATGTTGAGGACCCTCTTCACCACCTCCTGGAACACGTCCTCGAGGAGTATGGTCTTTCCAGAGCGGGTCTTGCCCTTTACCCACCCGGAGTCCTCCTCGGACCACATAAGCACCGGCCCGAAGCTCACGTGCGCGAGGTTCTCGGCCCAGGGAAAGCCCATTAGTTCCAGCACCTTGAAGACCTGGCTGAAATGCAGGGCCTGGCCCTGGTCGGTGACGTAGAGCATGAGGTCAAAGTGGTAGCGCTCCGCGCGGTACCTGGCCGCGGCCAGGTCCCTGGTGGCGTAGAGGGTCGCGCCGTCGCTCTTCTTGAGGAGGCAGGGGGTCTCTATGCCGTGGGCCGAGAGGTCCGCGACCACCGCGCCCTCGGATTCCCGGGCCACCCCCGCGTGCACGAGCTCTTTTACTATCTCGTCCGCGTGAAGGTGGAAGTCGGCCTCGC
>JARFUL010000201.1 GCA_029289015.1 Syntrophobacteria bacterium
TTGGGGATGATGAGGGTGTGGCCCTCGCCTATGGGGCCGATGTCCAAGAAGGCCAGGACGTTCTCCGACTCGTAGACCTTTGCCGAGGGAATCTTGCCGGCCACTATCTGGCAGAATATGCACTCAGACACCTCTAACCTCCTCGCGTGAAGTTGCCGTTATGATAGGGACAAACTACCAGCCGCGCGCGCTTATGTCAATCGGAGCCAGGGGGGACAAGGGGCCTGTTTACAGGCCCGGCCCGATAAAGTAACATTAGTAAATTCTCAGTTCGCGCGGGCCCAAAGAGCGGGTTCGGAACCAGGAGGCGAAACGTACAATCCGTCCGCGTTTCTCATCTCAGCAGCCGCGCTCACCTCCATCTTCAGCTTCTTCTTCGGGGGCTACTACCAGGAGCGGGACAAGACCTATGCGCTCTGGCTGAAGATCGTCGCGTACGGCGCAAACTCCTCCACAGAGGACGAGACAAGGACCATCTGCTCAAAGGTGGAGTCCAGGGAGAGGCTCTCCGAGATCTGGCGTGCCCTGGGGTGCCGGGAGCTCAAGCTTCCAGAGCACGAGAGACAGAGGATTCCCGAGAAGTTCTACCAAGACCTGGAAAACGCCGGGGACATAGAGCCCCCGCGCGAAACATAGCCCCCGATTTTATAACCGCGCCCGGGTTTACATTGGCCGGCAACTCCGATAATATTGAAGCGGCCGAGGGCCGGGCGGAAAAACCACGATTTTCGGGGAGAATCTGGACCGATGGATAGAAGAAGACTTCTTTTGTTTTCCGGAAACGCATCCAGGGAGCTGGCCGAGGACATTGCTATCTGCCTGAGGAGCCAGCTGGGGAAGAGGGTGCTGGACAAGTACCCGGACACAGAGACCAGGGTGGAGGTCCACGAGAACGTCCGGGGAGCGGACACCTTTATAATTCAATCCATAGCCAGGCCGGTGAACGACTCCATAATGGAGGTCATCCTCATGGCCGACGCGCTCAAGAGGGCCTCGGCCTACAGGATCACCGCGGTGATCCCCTACTTCGCCTACGCGCGCCAGGACCGCAAGGTGAAGCCCAGGGTGCCCATTTCCGCGAAGCTCATGGCGGACCTCCTCTGCGCATCGGGCATAGACCGGGTCCTCACCATGGACCTGCACGCCGCGCAGATCCAGGGGTTCTTCGACCTCCCGGTGGACAACCTCTACGCGTCCCCCGTTTTCCTGCCCTACATCCGGGAGCACTTTTCGGACAACCTGGTGGTGGTGGCCCCGGACGCGGGCGGGGTGCCCAGGGCCAGGGCCTACGTGGACCACCTCCACGCGGAGCTGGCCCTCATAGACAAGCGGAGGGACGAGCCTGGCAAGGCCAGGGCCATAAGTATCGTGGGCGAGGTCTCGGGCAAGAGGGCCGTTATCCTGGACGACATGGTGGACACGGGGGGCACCCTGGTGGAGGCTGCCAAGGCCCTGGAGAAAAACGGCGCGTCCGAGGTGCACGCGATCTGCACCCACCCGGTGCTCTCGGGCCCCGCGGTACAGAGGCTCAAGGACGCTCCCATTGAGTCCCTGGTCTTCACGGACACCCTGCCCCTGCCCACGGAGGCCGAGGGGGTCGCGAAGATCAAGGTGCTCTCCACCGCGACCCTCTTCTGCAAGGCCATCCACTCCATCCACTTCGAGGAGTCCATAAGCTCGCTCTTTGAGCTAAGGCACTGAGGTAAGAGAAGTGAAGAGCCGGTCCGTGCCATGTCCCAGCTGCGGCCACGAGGTGGAAACCCGGCGGAACCCCTTTCCCACGGTGGACGTGATAATCGAGATGGACCGCGGCCAGGTGGTGCTCATCGAGAGGAAGAACCCGCCCCCCGGGTGGGCCCTTCCCGGCGGGTTCGTGGACTACGGCGAGACCTTCGAGCACGCGGCGGTGCGCGAAACCAAAGAGGAGACCGGGCTCGAAGTGAGGCTCAAGTATCTCCTGGGGGTCTACTCCGACCCCGAAAGGGACCCCCGGCAGCACAACGTGTCCGTGGTCTACGTGGCCCAGGGCGAGGGCGAGCTTGTCCCGGGCTCCGACGCGGCCCGGGCCGAACTCTTCTCCCAGGACGACCTCCCGGACCTGGCCTTTGACCACGCACAGATACTCCGCGACTATTTCTCGGGCAGGAGCGCGGGAGCAGGATAAGATTCACCTATCCGGCCCCGGGGTGTGCTACTATTCTTTGAGACCCAGATGAGAATACTGGTAACCAACGACGACGGGATCTACGCGAAGGGGATCGAGGCCCTCGCGGACTCGCTCCGCGACGCGGGCGACGTCCTGGTGGTGGCCCCTGAGGTGGAAAAATCCGCGGTGGGGCACGCGATCACCCTCTCGGACCCCCTCAAGGTGTCCGATGTGGACCGCAACGGCCGGTTCTTCGGCCACGCGCTCTCGGGCACCCCGGCCGACTGCGTGAAGCTGGGGGTCTTCGAAATCATGGAAGCCCCCCCCGACCTGGTGGTCTCCGGCATAAACCTGGGGGCCAACACCGGGGTCAACCTGATCTACTCCGGCACCGTGTCCGCGGCCACCGAGGCCCTGATTCTGGGCATACCCTCCATCGCGCTCTCCCTCGACACCTTCCACGACCCCGACTTCGGCCCCGCGGCAAAGGTGGCCCTTAGGCTGGTGAAATTTCTAAAGAAGAGGAAGAGGATCCCCCTTCTCTCCCTGAACGTCAACGTGCCCGCGCTTCCTGAAAAAGAGATCAGGGGGATAAAGGTGGTGCCCCAGGGGGTGCTGAGGCAGATAGAGCGGTTCGAGCGGAGGGTGGACCCCAGGGGAAGGATATATTACTGGCAGTGCGGGGCCCAGAACCACGCGGAGCTCCCCGAGGAGACCGACGTGGGGGCCCTTAGCGCGGGATATGTCACCATAACGCCCATTCGTTGCGACCTGACCGATATGCGCGCGCTCGAAAAGGTCAAGACTTGGGATTTTTAAAAGGGTGGGCAGGGCTATGAGGTTTGGTCTCAGGTTTGGGGTGGCAGGGCTTAGCGCGGTTTTGGCCCTGGCTCTCATGGGATGCTCCGGCCCGAGATACGAGATATGGCGCTCCCACGACAGCCACTACGCGACCTGGAGCCACGCGAAGTTCTCCGTAAAGAAGGTGTTCGAGAGCTCAAAGCCCACCCCCGAGGAGATGGAAGAGTCCCTCAAGGAGAACTGGTGGGGCGAGCTGTTTTCCGGGGGGAACTAGGCCTTGGTCCCCGAGGTCTTCTTCAGCCGGACTATCTCCTCGTTGGCAGCGCGCAGCCGCCGGACCAGCTTTTCCGAGAAGGTGCGGTAAAACCTCGCGAGCACGTCGTCCCGCATCTCGGGCTCGAGGGAGTCGAGGTCTGCAAGGTCCAGAACCAGGAGCCTGACCGGGGTTATGGCCGTCACCTCTGCCGTGCGCGCGCTGAAGTCTATTATGGACATCTCCCCGAAGAACTCCCCCTTCTCCTTGAGCGTGCTGATCGTCTCCCCGTCCAGGATTACCTCCACCATGCCGGAGAGCAGCATGTAGACGGTGGATTCGATCTGCTGGGAGCTTATCACCAGGGCCATCTCCGGAAGCTCCGCCACCCTCGCGGTCTTTAAGACCGCGCCAAGCTGTTCGTCGGTGAGGTTCCTGAAGAGGGAGAGCCCCACAACCTCGTCAAATAGCTCCTTGGAAACCATGCCTACCTCCGGTGGTGATGCTGCTGCAACGGCAAAGGCAGAGACCACTACGCTCCCGGCCCCCCGGGTCGACACCCGCCGAGGTTGAGAACCCTTTAGGACCTTACTGCGGCGGCGCCAGTATCTGGAGCCTGTCCTTGGTTATCTCGGGCTTCTTGCGCTTGACAGGCCCCTTTTCCTTGCTCTTTTCCAGCTTGTACCTCTCTATGAAGCCCCCCACCTTGTCATTGATCTCCCCGGAGAAGAAGAAGAACTTGCGCATGTTTTTATCGTAGGGGACCTTCTCCTGCCAGATCGGGGCCAGGTCCATTTCGCCCGTGTCTGGGGAGACCTGGTACACGAGAGCCTCAAAGGCCACGTCGCCGGCTTGGCCGTGCTCGGGGAATGCGATCCTGAAGAGCCCTGAGGCTGCGGCCTCGTCACCCTCCACCTTGAGACCGGGGAGGTCGGTCTTCAAAAGGCGCCTCACCCGCTTCAATATGTCGTCAAGGGTGAAGTTGGCCCCCTCGGGCATCCCCTCCACCCTGAGGGCCACGGAGTCGAGCCTCTCGAAGGGGCTGGCGCGGCCCTCGGCCTTCTCAATCTGCGCGGACAGCGCACCCGGGCTCATTATCAGGCAGGTGAGACAAAAGAGAGCAAAGAACCTGGCCATAGTACGCGTCCTTTCCCGTGAATGAGGCGCCAACCCTGGGCCCTGCCGCGGCCGAGGGGTCTGTCAAAGGGCCGGCCGGGCTCGCGGCAGCCTGTTTTTTCCGATAATACCAGAAACTTGCAGGCAGGGGGAAACTTTTTGGCCCTTCCCGTCAGGGGCGAATCTTCTTGACATAAGACCCAAAAAAAGCTATGTAAACATAGTTAAAGGTAAACTAAAAAGAGCGCCATAAATAGAGGGAGGGCTGGATAAAAATGCTTAAGAGCCCCTGCATCAACTGCGATAGGGTCGACGAGGACAAGAACAAGTGTATAGAGAACTGTGAGCAGCTTCACGCGTACCAGATGGCTATACTCAAACGGGGAATCTACGCGAGAATTTGACCTCACGCAATCCTTGCTTGTTCGGGCGGCCTCTTCAGGCCGCCCGAAAAGTTTTTAGGGGGCCAACCCCTCTTTTTTCTCGTCAGCCGGCCAAAACCGCCAGGCCAAGCCCCACAATCTAGCCGCGCTCTCCCTTAAGCAGGGCCCTGGCCTGCATGAGGGACGCGTCGGTGATCTTCTCCCCCGCGAGCATCCTCGCGACCTCCTTTACCCTGGCCTCGGGGCCGAGGCTCTTCACCGCGACAACGTTTCTGCCGCGCCTTTTCACCTTGGAGACGAGAAGATGGCTCTCCCCGAAGCACGCGATCTGGGGGAGATGCGTGATGCAGATGACCTGGCGGCTCACGGAGAGGTGCTTTAGCTTTTGGCCCACCATCTGCGCGCTCTTGCCGCCCACGCCGATATCCACCTCGTCGAAGACCAAAGACTCGGGGGACGCGGCCCCCGCAACCGCGGACATAAGCGCCAGAAAGAGCCTGGAGAGCTCTCCCCCGGAAGCCACGATCCCCAGGGGCCTCAGCTCCTCCTTGGGGTTGGCGCTGAAGAGGAACTCCACCCTGTCGAGGCCGGTGTCGGTGAGCGTCTCTTCGCCGGAGGGCTCGAGGGGCTCCACCGCGACCTCGAAGCGCGCGCCCCCGAGCCCCAGCGGGCCGAACCCCTGCTTCGCCTCTCCAAGGAGCCTTTTGGCCGCGGCCCGCCTCTCCTTCGTGAGGTACCGGGCCCTGGCTGTGGCCTTCTCAAGGAGGGTCCGCTTCTCTTTTCGGGCCGTGGCAATGTTCTCCGAGAGGGACTCGAAACCATCGAGCTCGCCTAAGGCCCTGGCCTGAAACTCGAGGACGCGCTCAAGGGACCCGCCGTACTTCTTCTTCATCCGGGCCAGGAGGTGAAGCCGCTCCTCCACCTGCTCAAGACGGACGGGGTCGGGCTCCAGGCGGGACGCGTACTCCCTGAGCTGGTGGTAGGTCTCCTCCAGCTCGGCCCCCACCGAGGCAAGGGAGCCTGCCTGGTCCTTCAGCCCCGCGTCCAGCTCGGCCAGGCCGGACAGTCGCCTCTGGGCCTCCCCCACCAGCTCCCTGGAAGCGCCCGGGGACTCGTAGAGGAGCCCCAAGCACTCCCCCACCCCCGCGGTGAGCTTCTCCACGTTCAAAAGGCGCTTGCGCTCCTCCTCTAGGGCCCGGTCCTCGCCCAAAGCAGGGGCCGCGTCCCCGATCTCCTTGGCCTGGAAACTGAGGAGCTCCCGCTTCTCCTCTGCCAGGGCCGCGCGGCCCTGAAGCTCCCTGAGGCGCTGCGCGGCTCCTTTGAACCCCTCGAAGAGCTCCCGAAAGGCCTCCACCTTGGGGGTCAGCCCCCCGAAGCCGTCCAGAATCTCCCGGTGGTTCTCGGGGGAGGCGAGCTCCCTCTGCGCGTGCTGGCCGAAGAGCCCTATGATCCCCCTGAGCGCGTCCTGGAGCAGCTTTGCCGTCACGGGCCTGCCGTCCAAAAAGGTCCGGGACCTGCCCTTGGCAGGCATTACCCTTCTCAGCAGAACCTCGTGTTCGGGGCTGTACCCCATCTGCTCGAGCCTGGCCCGGGCCTTGTCCGTGAGGCTCAGCAGGGCCTGGACCTCCGCCTCATCCGCGCCGGTGCGCACCAGCTCCGGGAACCTTCTCTGGCCCAGAACAAGGGAGATGGCCGTCGCGATGAGGGACTTGCCCGCGCCGGTCTCGCCGGTTATCACGTTGAGGCCCGGAACAAAGGAGACGGACAGCTCGTCCACTATCCCCAGGTTCCGTATGTAGAGCTCCCTGAGCAAGGTATCCTGTAAAGGGCCTAAGGTGTACGTCCGAGGGAAATGAGGGCCTGCCTGATCTCCTCCTGCATCGAGGCCGCGACCGCGGGGGGGTCGCTCGCTTCCCTGATGGGCCTTCCCACCACCAGGTGGTCCGCGCCGTTCAGTATGGCCTTTCTCGCGCTTACCACCCTCTTTTGGTCGTCAGCCGCGGCCGCGGGCCGGATTCCGGGGGTTACAATGATAATCTCCTCTCCCAGCTCCTCCCTGATCCTCCTGGCCTCCAGCCCGGAGCAGACCACCCCCGGGCACCCCGAATCCCGGGCTCTTGTCGCGCGCTCAAGCACCAGCTCGCGCACTGTGGCGCGGTATCCCATGGCCCTTAGGTCGGAGTCGTCCAGGCTGGTGAGCACGGTGACCGCCAATATCTTCACGTCCTGGGCGGCCTGGGCCGCGGCCTTCAGGATCGCGTCGTCGCCGTGGACCGTCGCGTAGGCAATCCCCCGGCCGTTTAGCTGGCGGACCGCGCGGGCCACGGTGTTGGGCACGTCAAAGAACTTAAGATCCAGCATCACCCTGAGCCCCTTGGCCGCGATCTTCTCCACCAGGGGGAACCCCCCGGCCAGAAAGAGCTCTAGCCCCACCTTGTAGAAACGGATCGTGGGACCGAGGCTCTCGATGGTGCGCCAGGCCTCCTCCTCGGTCCCGACGTCCAGCGCGGCTATGATCCTCTCCTCTATGGGAATCTGCCTGTGAAGCGCCATGTTCGGCCCCCTAAGACGGCTTCGCGAAGACTACACGAAGCCCGCTATCTGGCTCTTTATGCCCAAGAGGTTCTGCCTCACCTCGGCCGCGCCCTGGAGAACCGGGCCGTGGCCCGGCAGCAGCAGCTCCACGTCGAGGTGCGCGATCTTGTCCAGGCTGGCGATGAGCGCGGGCGCGTCGCCGCCTGGGAGGTCCACCCTGCCTATGCCCCCGGCAAAGAGGAGGTCCCCGGAGAATAGCGCCTTGAGCCTGGGCCAGTAAAGGCAGATGGAGCCCGGGGAGTGGCCCGGGGTGTGGAGTACCTCTAGCTCCTCGTCCCCCACGGTGAGGCCGCCTTCCCTGAGGAGAAAATCGGACCTCCAGCGGGGCGGGCCGAGCCCCATGAGGCTGAAGAAGTACTCCCCGTGCTCTTTCAGCATCTTGTGGGCCTCGGTGTGCATGGTCATGAGCGCGCTGGTCTCCAGGAACGCGGCCATGGCCTCCATGTGGTCCGGGTGCATGTGGGTCGCGATAACGAGGTCTATGCTGCCAAGGGGATAACCGTCAGCCTCCAGCTTCTCCTCCAAAATGGGAAACGCGTCAAGGTGGCCCGGGTCGATGAACACGTTCGCGCGGCCGGCCATGAGGTATGAGTTCGCGTTGTTGCGGATGTGGGACGTCCAGGGATATGCGTGGAGCTCAGGGGATATCTTCATTCAGTATTCCTTCTTTCCCCAAAACGCGCGGCCGAACTGGACCGCGCAGACAAGAGGAGGGCTCAAGGCCGCGGGGCTCGAGGGTTCCGGCCGCGGCCTACTTCTCGGCCCTGATCCTCCTCTTCGCCCGCCTCAGGGTCTCCTCCACCTCTGTCTGGGAGTAGGTGGCCCGGCAGGCCCCGCACATGTATCTCTCATCCTCCAGCTTGTCGTAGATCAGGTCGTCGGAGAAGTCCACCTCCTTGAACCGGATGGAGAAGGTGTAGACCTTGATGAAGTACTTGCCCCTGCATTCGTTGCACAGGAAGGTCTCGGACAGTTGTTGGTCCTGTGCGCCGCGTGTCCCGGTTGCACCAGCCATATTTCTCTTCGCCTTTCACCGTGCGTCTCAGCCAGGCCCCGCGCGGTGGCGCCAGCGCGCGGGCATTGTCTTGTGGGGGAAAGGTTACCAAATGTGGCCCCTTATTGCCACCCAGTTTTGCCGCGGGTGGCCGGTTTGATGACCGGGGGACCATAAGACTGCCTGTTGACACGAAAAGCACGGTTGGGGTAATTATTAATAGACCTTTGTGCGCCCGTCTTTTTTCCGGAGGCCATGATGAGAAGGGTATTTTTCCTCGCAGTTTCGATCCTCGCGATCTCCATCTTCCTGGCGCCCCGTCTCCCTGCAACGCAACGGGGCGTCCGGGTCACCGCAAAGTCCGGCCAAAGCCTCTACCTCTACAAGGACTACCGCGCGCTGGTTGTGGGGGTGGGCGACTACACCAAGGGCTGGCCCGATCTGCCGGGCGCGATCAAGGACGCGAAGGAGGTGGCCGCGGTCCTGAAGAAGCACGGGTTTTCCGTGAAGCTCGTGCTCGACCCCACCTCAAGCGGGCTCAAGGACGCGCTGGACGACCTGGCCTTTACCTGGGGAAGGGAGAAGAACAGGGCGCTGCTCCTTTACTTCGCGGGCCACGGCGAGACCCTGGAGCTGGCGGACGGCACAGAGCTGGGCTACATCATACCCTCAGACTGCCCGCTCAAGAGCCGCGACCCGAGGAGATTTGACAGGAAGGCGGTCTCCATGAAGGAGATCGAGGCTCTGGCGCTCAAGGTCAAGTCCAAGCACCTCCTCATGATGTTCGATTCGTGCTTCTCTGGCTCGCTCTTCAGCCTCACCCGGGCCGCGCCCACCGACATTACCGAGAAGTCGGCCCGGCCGGTTCGGCAGTTCATCACTGCAGGGGAGGCCGGGGAGCAGGTGCCGGACCGCTCGGTCTTCAAGATAGTCTTTCTCAACGGCATAAAGGGGGACGCGGACCTCAACGACGACGGGTTCGTCACCGGCTCGGAGCTGGGCATGCACCTCCAGGACAAGGTGGTCAACTACTCCCGGGGCGGCCAGCACCCCCAGTACGGCAAGATAAACAACCCCAGGCTGGACAGAGGCGACTTCATCTTCGTTCTGAAGCGCGCTCCCCGGCCTGATGAGCCCCGGGTGGCCACGCCCCCTCCCCCTCCCGTGGGGATCAAGGACTTGGACGCGCTGATCAAGAAGAGAAGGGACGTGAGGAGCAGATGGAAGGGGTGGCAGGCCAAAATGGACGCGGCCGCCAAAAAGGCCGCGAGATACGACAAAAGCGGCGAGCTTGAGCCCGAAGAGAAGGCCAGGGTCTGGAAGGACTTTCTGGGCGCGTATAGCGCGGACAACCCCTTTTCCACAAAAGACGAAGAGCTTAGGCGGAAGGCAAAGAGTCAGTATGCCCTGCTAACAGGCAAAATCAGGGAGGAGTTGCAGGTAAAAACACGCCGTCCTGCTAAGTCCTTGAAACTGAGCTTTAGGGTAAGAGGTCTGGTTGAACATATTGCAGTCAGGGAGGGAGACAGGATCGACAAGGGGCAGGAGATAGCAAGGCTCGATTCTGCCTGGCACAGTGCTGTGCTTGATGGAGCCAAAGCGGATCTTATGGAGGGAGAAGCGACGGCCCGAGAAGCAAAGAAGGAATACGGGCGCACAAAAGAACTACACCGGAAACAAGTTTCCTCACGGATGCAACTGGATAGAGCGAAAGCTAGACATGAAAAGTCAGCCGCAGCGGTAAAATCCCTGGAGAGCAAACTAAAGCTTGCCAGTTTGCAACTAAAGCGCACCAGGCTGACAGCCCCGGTAGCTGGCCGCTTAGAAAAAGTCAATATAGGGGTGGGCGAAAGGGTGAAAGCGGGAGATACGGTTGCCCTGCTCACCCCCTGGAAAAAAGCTCCCTCCCTCGAATTCGGGTCCTTCTACGCCATAGTCATAGGCAACGCAGACTACAGGGAACTGAAAGACCTTTCCACCCCGCGAAACGACGCGAGGGCCATATCCGGGGTGCTGGAAAAGAGCTATGGATTCAAAGTAACGCTGATTAAAGACGGCACCAGGGCAAAAATTTTTAATGCGCTGTCCCGCTATCGCCGGACACTGGACGAAAGGGACAACCTCCTTGTCTACTACTCGGGCCACGGGTGGGAAGACAGGGAGGCGGGGAGGAGCTACTGGCTGCCCGTGGACGCCGAGAGGGCGAGCCCGGCCAAATGGATATCCACCACCGACATTTCCAATGCGCTCAAGTCCATAAACGCGAACCACGTGCTGGTTTTGGCGGATAGCTGCTACTCGTCCACCCTGGCCTCCGGCATAACCGTGGCCGCGAGGGATAATGCTTACTACCGGCGCATGGCCAGGAAGAGGTCCCGCACCGTGATGACCTCGGGAGGGCTCGAACCGGTGGCCCAAAAGGGCTCAACCCGCGGGCTCTCGCTCTTCGCGTCCGCGATTGTAGAAGCGCTCAATAAGAACAGGGGGCTCATGGACGCGTCTTTGCTGTTCAAGGAGATCCGCCGCGCGGTGATGCTGAACTCGGACCAAACCCCGGGCTACGGCGATATCAGGAATGCCGGGCACCAGGGGGGAGAGTTCATCTTCGTGCGGCAAAAAAAATAGGTGGCCACTCTCGGGCCCCCGGCCGGGACTCCGCATTTCGCATGTTGACAATACGCATCCGGGTGGGGTAGATTCCATATGATCGAAAAAGCGCTGTTTCGCCTACTGAATTATCCTTCCCCCAAGGGGAGGGACGCGGCAGAGAGAAGCCCCAGATGAGAGTACCGGGAAGCAAACTCGGATGCCTAAAAGAGGGCCGCACCCAGGCCAGGGCTCTTTTCACCGCCACCGCTACCAGGGCGCGGCGCGCCCGCGCTGCTTAATAATACATCCCTCCATAAGGAAATTAAGGCTTTACACATCCCGGGAACCCGGCTATCTTTTTACCACCGGGACATTTAAAAAACACACAATCTTAAGAGGTTATCAGTATGAGCAATCCGCTTGAGCAGTTCAGCCGCATGCGCAGGCTCCCCCCCTACGTCTTCACCCAGGTCAACGAGCTTAAGATGCAGAAGCGCTGGGCGGGGGACGACATCGTGGACCTCGGTATGGGCAACCCGGACATGCCCACGCCTCAGCACATCGTGGACAAGCTCATCGAGGCGTGCCAGAAGGGCCACAACCACCGCTACAGCGCGTCCCGGGGCATCACCAAGCTCAGGGAGGCCATAGCGAGCTGGTACAAGCGGCGCTACGACGTGGACCTGGACCCGGACGCGGAGACCGTGGTGACCATAGGCGCCAAAGAGGGGATATCGCACCTGGTGCTCTACCTCATCTCCCCCGGCGACGTGGTCTTCGCGCCCAACCCCACCTACCCCATCCACCCCTTCTCAGCCATCATCGCGGGGGCGG
>JARFUL010000202.1 GCA_029289015.1 Syntrophobacteria bacterium
CTCTCCCTGGAGACGATTCAGTCGCGGCTCTTCGACAAGGTGTACCAGAGCTTCTCCACAAAGCTGGGGGAGCCCGAAGAGCCCCCTTCATGCTCCGGAAACTCGGAGTGCCAGGACGACTCGGTCTACCTCACCACAAGCTGGAGGCCCCAAGACGGCGCGCTCGACGACCTCTCGGGGTTCATGAAGGATCTTTTGGGGGTCCAAGTATCCATATGAGCGAAAAGGTCCTTATCCACCTTTCGGACCGCAATGGGTGGAGGCACGTTCTGGCCCAGGCGGCCGGCATGGTGGAGGAGGACAGAGGGGCCCGGGTGGTGATTGTGGCCGACCAGTTTGCAGGCGCGTTCTGCGCGTCGTGCGGCCCGGACCTCGTTGAGAAGATGGAAGACGCCGCGTCCCTTGGAATAGTGATCCTGGTCTGCGAGGCCTCCCTCAACACCCTCAACATCAAGAAGGAAAAACTCCCCAAGGTCCTAAAGACCGTGCCCGCGGCGTATCCCGAGATTATTAGCAAGAAAAAGCAAGGTTTCGTCTACATCTGCGCGGGCTAGCAAGTGGCCCGCGCGGCGCGTTTCCCGGCTGCTCTGCTAATGGGCAGCCCGGAACTGTTCGACCCGCTATCCATCCCTAATGAACAAGGAGGTTTAGGCTATGGGGAAGATTCTGTTTATCATCTCAAAGGGCTTCGAGAAGGCCGGGGGCGCGACCCGGGCCTTCCAGATAGCCAAGGTGGCCAGGGAGAAGGGCAACGAGGTGAAGGTCTTTCTGATAGACGACGCGATCTCCTGGGCCCAGCTCGGCATGGCCGAGTCGGCCAAGGCCATTACAGGCGAGGAGATGAAGCCCTTTATCGACTATCTTTTAGACAACGGCGCGGACATCTACGCGTGCAAGGCCTGAGTGGACCACAGGTACCTCTCCCCCGATGAAATGGTTCCGGGGGTAAAGATCGAGGGCGCGCCCTTTTTGGTGGACCTTCTCGGCGATTACAAGAGTCTGACGTTCTAGGCTCCGGCCCGGCGCGGGAGCTCTCCTGAGGGGGGGCCGCCCGTTTTTCGCGGGCCGAAATGAACCTTGCCCCAGACTAATGCTACGGCGGTTTCGCCGCGGTTTCGTCTTTGACAGGCCATCTGGGTTTGGCTAAGATTATGGCCGGTCTCCCAAGGGCCGCGGGGGGTCTGATATTTCTTTTAGGTAGGTCCGATGAGAACGCTGATCCGTGCCATAGTAAAGAGACCGCTGGCCGCGCTGGGCCTTATTCTGGCCGTGACCATCGCCCTGGGGTGGCCCCTTCCCAGGCTGCGCATCAAGACCTCCCTCTATGACCTGATAATCGAGGACCTTCCCCAGTCCAGGTATTACCGGGAATTCAAAAAGCAGTTCGGCACTGGCGAGATGATCCTTGTCGCGGTGCGGTCCAAGGAGTCGGTGTTCACCGAGCCCACCTATAGCGCGATCAAGGAGATATCCGACGAGATAAAGAAGCTCGAAGGGGTAAATAAGGTCATAAGCCTCCCGGAGATAAGGGAGGCCATGGATGTCACCGGCGCGTGGAAACTTCCGGACTTCGACGCGGCCCTGGCCCCGGTCTCGCTCTTAAAGCGGAACATGATCTCCCCGGACAAGCGGGCCACGGTCATATCCGTGGTCCTGAAGGAGCAGAAGTACAAGGACCCGCTCATCCGGTCCATCGAGAAGATCATCGAGGCCTCGAAGAAGGGGCTCAACGTCTACCAGGTGGGAATACCCCTGGTGGGCCAGGCCCTCGAGAGCAACACCCTGAGAGACTTCAAGACCCTCCCGCCCATCACTTTGGGCATTATCATAGTGATGCTCTACTTCTGCTTCCGCTCCCTCACCGGGGTGCTTTTGCCCGTGTCCACGGTGCTTATCAGCCTGGTGTGGACCTTCGGGCTCATGGCCTGGACCGATACGCCCCTCACCATGGTGACCATGATCGTCCCGATCCTGATGATCGCGGTGGGAACCGCGTACGCGCTCCACATAATGACCCACTATTTCGGCCTGAAGGGCTCGGGGAAGGACGTTGAGGAGGCCATATGCGACTCCCTGAGCCACCTGGGGCTCCCCACGGTCTTGGCCTCCTCCACCACCATGGTGGGCCTGGGGTCGCTCCTGGCCAACCGGATCGACTCCATCCAGGAGTTCGCGCTCTTTTCCTGCGCGGGGATAGCCAGCCTCGTGGTCTGCGTGATTGTCTTCATTCCCGCGGCTTTGGCCCTGATCCCGCCCCTGAAGAAGAGGCCCGTCACCCCTGAGGACAGGGGCCGCATAAGGACCGTCCTGGCCAGGATCATAGAGGTCAACCTGAACCACCAGAGGATAGTCTTTCCCGCGGCCGGGTTTTTGATGCTCGTCGGGATTGCGGGCATCTGCCAGCTCAGGGTGGAGCTGAACCCCCTGAGCTACTTCAAGGAGAGCTCACCCGTCCGGGTCCGGTTCAACGACATCTATAGAGACATGGCCGGGAGCTCCCCCATCAACGTGGTGGTCAAGAGCCCAGAGGATGAGTACTGGCAGCAGCCCGAGAGCGTCAAGGCCATTGAGGATCTCCAGAAGTTCCTCGACTCCCTCCCCGGGGTGGACAAGTCCATCTCCTGGCTGGACTACGCCAAGCTGGTGAGGTATGCGACCAACCGGTACGAGCCTGAGTACTACTCCGCGCCGGAGTTCGCGTTCGAGGTGAGGATGATCGTCAACAACCTCAAGATGACCCTGGGCGAGGACTTCCTCAGGGGGTTCGTGGACAACGACTTCACCCAGACCAACGTCCTTTTGAGGACCCACATCATCAATTCCAAGGACTTCTTAAAGACCAAAGAGAAGATCATGGCCTACCTGGGGGAGCACTTCCCGGGGAAGTTCTCCTACGGGGTCACCGGGCTCTCCATCGCGATAGCCCACTCCTCCCACGAGCTCACCAAGGGCCAGGTGGAGTCTCTCTCCATAGCGCTGGGCCTCATATTCATCATCATGGTCCTCTTGTTCATGTCCCTCAAGGTCGGGCTGATAGCGATTTTTCCCAACCTGTTTCCCATTGTCCTGATATTCGGGCTCATGGGCTGGCTGGGCATAGAGCTCTCCATGATCACCAGCCTCATCGCGTCCATCGCGATCGGCATAGCGGTGGACGACACCATCCACTACCTGACCCGCTACAACCTGGAGTTCAAGAAGGACTGGGACAAGAGAAAGGCCATGGAGAGAACCATCCTTGCCGTGGGCCGGCCCATAGTATTCACCTCACTCTGCATCACCGCGGGATTCTCGGTGCTCATGCTCTCCAGCTTCCAGCCCACCGCGGTCTTCGGCAAGCTGATGATAATCACCATGATCTCAGCGCTCCTGGCCGACCTTCTCCTGCTCCCCTCCCTCATGCTCCACGTGGAGCTGGTGACCATCTGGGACCTGCTCCTGATCAAGCTCGGCAAGGACCCCCAGGAGCGGATCCCGCTCTTCATGGGAATGTCCCGGGGCCAGGTTCGCTACATCATGCTCGCGGGCTTCCTGGAGACCTATCGCGCGGGGGAGGTCATCTTCCGCCAGAACGACCCCTCGGACTCGATGTACGCGATAGTCTCCGGAGAGGTGAAGGTGGTGGACGAGTCCGGGAGCAAGGAGATATTCATCGACAAGCTGGAGCAGGGCGACGTGGTGGGAGAGATGGGGTTCATCCGGGGGCAGCCCCGCTCGGCCACGGTGAAAGCCGACAGGGAGACCGAGCTTCTAAAGATCAACAAGCGCATGCTGAAGAGGCTCCAGCTCCTCTACCCCCCCACCGCGCAGAAGTTCTTCATGAACCTCTTGACCAT
>JARFUL010000203.1 GCA_029289015.1 Syntrophobacteria bacterium
CTCGTGGCCTCGCTCCTCGTTATCCCCTCAGCCGCGGGGCTCCAGCTCGCGTCCAGCTTCCGCCAGGCGGTCGCGCTCTCCGCGCTCGCGGGCTCAGTTTCGGTCTTCACCGGGATAATGCTCGCGTTTTACCTCGACACCCCTGCGTCCGGCGCGATCGTCACCGTCGCGATAGCGCTCTTCCTCGGAGCGTATCTCATGAAGAGGGTGGTAAGGAGGGTCTAGAACGCGGCTCGTTTGCCAGGTTCTATAGCGAAGGACTTTAGTCCTGCCGGAAGAAGTTTAGCAGTTCAAAGAAATGCAGGCCTAAAACGCTGCGCTACATTTCCTGGAAAAACGTAGCGCGGCATTTTACATGCCGCCGGTGGCATTGCCACTTCTCCGGCTTCCGCCTGTTGGCGGAAGCATGGGAGACGGGCATCATGTAGGCTATTGATAACCCGCCCCAACATTTTGACATTACTCGCCAATCATCCGAAGGATGATTCTGAAAAGTGCCGTTGGCACGGCGGGGTATAAAACCCCGCCATACGCTACAATTTGGAAAGGTGGTCGCAATTTGCTACCACCTCATTTTTTCCGGACATCCGCGCAGCCACTTGATGCCTCTTTAAACGAACTTGAATATCGACTTGGGAATAACACCCGCGTAGTCGATGAAGTTGACCATGAAATGGGCCAGCATGATCGCGGGCAAAGACCGCGTTCTAAGGTATGCGACCATGAACACCGCGCCCACGGCCGACGTGACGATTACCGCGTGCAGGCCGAGGCTCCAGTGCGCGAGACCGAACGCGACCGAGGAGATCAGCACTATGGCAAAAGGATTCTTCGTGTACCTGCCGATGAACGTGTTCATGTAGCCGCGGAAGACCAGCTCTTCGAATATCCCCACTAGAGCCAGCCCGAACGTAAGGTCTATCCAGTCCCAGATGGGGCTTGTAATCGCTGGCATCCCGCCGAGCTGCGGGTAGCCGGGGAGCTTCGCCACCAGCTTGTACCCGTTTTGATCCATTACCGTGCCGACCAATGCCAGAGCGAGAAATACCGCGAGGAACAGCGGCGCCGCCTGGGTCGTGAGGCCGAACTCCGAGGCCTGCATTCTCTTGCTGCTGACCAACCAAAAAACCACCAGGAAGGGAAAGAGCTTCACGCTCGTATAGTCAATAAACAGCCACCAGCGCCAGCTCTTGACATAGATGCTGGAAAAATCGTTCAGATAGAACGGGACGGCCAGTAGAATCAGGACCAGGATGTAGAGCCTGTTTTTAGCTATCTGTTCGATCCGCCCGCCCTTTCTGAAGATAGAGTGTGGCATAGAGGCCACAGCCGTTTCCGCCGCGGCATGTCCTCCAATATCTCTTTGATAACATTAATGACGGTTTGTTATCAATGCTCGAACGCTGAAGACCGGATCGAAGGAAGGAGGACGGCCGTGCAGTATCCCAGGCGTTTAGAGGGAGAATCAGGGAACCGGCTACAACGGTATCTACCGGTAGTAATTTACCACCGCAAAAATTATCGTTCCTCGCCCGTCAATCACCCGCGTCCAGCACCAGCTCGAAGAACTCCCCGTCGAACGCGCACAGAAGCGCCTCGGCCACGGACATGACCGGCGGGGGCGCGCCGGACCCGGTGAGGCCGTTAAAGAGCCTTTTTGAGATGTCGGCCAGGGTTTTATTCATCGCGTCGAGCTTCACCGTGGGGTAGGTCTCGCCCTTCTTAAACCCCGAGCGGGGGCAGACCACCCCTTTACCCTGGACCTCGTTGACCACGCCGTAGACCCGGCAGGTGACGGGGCGGAAGTCGTAGAGCACGCAGAGGCCGTCCTCGAGGAGGGGGCAGTCGTAGCGCTGCTTGGACATCTCCTCAAGGAGCCTCTCGTCGGGCGGCCCCACCAGCGAGGTGAGACCCAGGTGGTCCCGGATGGCCCGGACACTCGCGAGCGCGTCCTCGGCCCTTTTCAGGCCCTTTTCCCTGGCCTCCTCTGGGAGCGCGTAGGTGAGGGCCTGCTTCAGCGCGAGGGCCTCTATCAGGTGCAGGTCGAAGAGCACCCGGCAGCAGTCGTCGCACATGAGCGCGCAGTTGACCTCGTCGGGGAACCTCTCCCTCACCTCGTCGAAGGCCGCGTTCGCGCTGGCCAGGACCCGGGTGTACTCCTTGAGAAATTCGCTCAGCGTGCTCAATGGTCTCCTCCCAGCTCAAAGATATCGAACCCCAGCTGCAGGAAAAGCGCGGCCGTAACCCCCGGGCCCGGGCCGAATCCCTCGCCCCGAACTTCGCAGCTCAGGCCGCAGGAAGGGGACCTGGACTTCAGGATCGCACTCTTCGCGGCAAAGAGCCCGGCCACCCTGGCCGCCTCTTCCGCGCCCCGGATGAAGTTTTGGGTCACGTCGCGGCCGCTATCGTCAACCACCCTGGCCCCGCCCCCCAGGACCGCGGCACCGTCGCCCCCTTTGAGCCTTGCGGGGCTCCTGGGGGTGGGAAGGCCGCCGAGCTGCTCCGGGCAGACGGGTATGGGGGTGCGGCCCTTAAGGGTTTTTTGGACGCGGGAGTCCAGGCAGTGTTCCCCGTTGTAGCGGCAGTGGATGCCCATGAGGCAGGCGGATACGAGAACCTTTTCACCGGGGCCGGGCGCGGGGGCCGGCCCCATCAGAAGATCTCCACAGCGGGCTCCTGATCGGACTCCCGGGCCACCACCTCTCCGATGACGTAGGGGGTCTCGCCGTGGCTGGTGAGCCTGTTGATGACCTCCTGGGTGTCGTCCTCCCGGACCACCAGGACCATGCCGATCCCCATGTTGAAGGTGCGGTACATCTCAGTGACGGAGACGTCGCCCATCCTCTCGATCATGCCGAAGATGGGGGGCACCTCCCAGACGCCGGTCTCCACCAGCCCCCTGCAGGACGCGGGCAGCACCCTGGCCAGGTTCTCCTGGATGCCGCCGCCGGTGATGTGGGCTATGCCGGGTATCTTGTAGTTTCTCAGCAGGCTGAGCACCGGCTCCACGTAGATGCGGGTGGGCTTGAGGAGCTCCTCCCCCAGCGGGGTCCCCAGCTCGTCCGGCACGTCTTCGGGGGAGTAGTTCTTCTTCTTGAAGAAGACGTCCCTCACCAGGGTGTAGCCGTTGGAGTGGAGCCCGCTTGAGGCCAGCCCCACGAGCCGGCACCCCACCTTCACCTCGGAGCCGTCGATGATCTGGTCGTTGTCCACGATGCCCACCACGAAGCCCGCGAGGTCGTACTCGTCCTCGCCGTAGAGGTCGGGCATCTCCGAGGTCTCCCCGCCGATGAGGGAGCAGTCCGCCTGGAGGCAGCCCTCCACAATGCCTGTGACAATGGTCTCGGACTTATCGGGGTCGAGCCGGCCCACGGCCAGGTAGTCGAGGAAAAAGAGCGGCTTTGCGCCGTTGGAGATGATATCGTTGACGTTCATGGCCACCAGGTCTATGCCGATGGTGTCGTGGCGGTCCATCATGAAGGCCACGAGGAGCTTGGTGCCCACGCCATCGGTGGAGGTGACCAGAACGGGCCTTTCCACGCGGATGTTCTCCAGGGAGAAGAGGCCCCCGAAACCGCCGATGTCCGAGATTACGTTGCCTTTGAAGGTCTTCCTGACGAGGGGCCTTACCCTGTCTACGAACCTCTGGGCCGCATCGAGGTCCACCCCGGCCTCTTTATAGCGGCTTGTATCTGACATATGATCCTCCCGGGTAGTTGGCTGTGGAGCCTTGAGTTTAATGAAACCATAAACCCCAGTCAATGATTTACGGCCCCAAAAAGGCCCGGCCGGACCGTCGCGGCTTTTTGGGCATCAAAAAGTAAAGAGATCGGGTAAGGGATAGGAAAGCTCAATAGACTAATATACAACCTGGGCGCGCTATAATGAATTGACCTGAGTCAAAGACGCGGGGACCGGGCAGGCTTAGAATCTCCAAAATACCAGCAAAGCGGCAGGATTGGGGGTTGCCGCGGGTACCTGGTCATGTTAAAATTAACGATAACTTCTCGGCGCGCTCTTATTTGACCATTTAATATCTTCGGTTCCGCCCTCGGAGAAGAGCGCCCCTCTCAACCAGGATACAGGCTTTACCTATTCGACGTTGTCATCTCCCTCATGGGGACTGGTGGCGGATATGAAGAAGCATCTTAGGTCCATAGTCCTGGTGGCTCTTGGTGTTATTATCTCCTTCCCCGTCTTCTCCATCTCCTACTACACCATGGTCCGCACCTCCACCCCGGGGTTCTGCGCGTCGTGCCACGAGATAGAGTTTGCCTACAACACCTGGAGGAGCTCCACCCACGTGAACAACGCGCACGGGTTCGTGGCCGACTGCATGGACTGCCACCTCCCCGCGCCCCAGGACACCGTTGACTTCTTCTACTCCAAGACCGCGCACGGCATAAAGGACATAGTGATTCATTTCATTGATGGCGCGGAGGCCTACGACCACGAGAAGAACCGCGAGCGTGCGTGGGCCACCATTAAGAACGAGCAGTGCCAGAAGTGCCACCGCAACATCCTTTACATACCAAACAAGAGGGGCGCGATGCTGGCCCACAGGGCCGCGCTCTACCCCCGCCCCGGGTATGAGAAGCGGTGTCTCGACTGCCACAAGAACCTGGTGCACAACGAAAAGAGCTACTTCCAGTACAAGCAGTACAGGGAGAATTACAGGGGTCTCGGTTCGTAGTAGGCTCTACCATATTTTAATAAATATCAAGGAGGGCTGTTGAGATGAAAAGAGTCATGCTTGCCGCAGCCCTGGTGGTATGTCTCGGCGCGTACCTCGGTGCGGACGCGATGCTCGGCATTGCCCAGAGCGCGGGCAACCTTCCCAAGCTGAAGGAGTACCGGATCGAGCGAAGTATGCCCAGGGAGGCGGTGGCCTGCATCGAGTGCCACAAGACGGAGCATCCGGGGCTCTTCTCCGACTGGGCCCAGAGCCGTCACGCGAGCGCGAACATCACCTGCCTAGACTGTCACCAGGCCGACCCGAGGGACAAGGACGTCGCGACGGAGCACTTCAAGCAATACGCGAGGGCCGACAGGGGTGAGTACGGCACCTCCAAGTACAAGGTGCCCATCGCGGCCGCGGTAACCCCCAAGGACTGCTCCAGGTGCCACCCGGACGAGGCCAAGCAGTACGACAAATCCAAGCACGCGAACACCCTCGAGATCATCTGGAAGATCGACCCCTGGCTCAAGCTGGGGATGAACTCCGACTTCGAGAGGGTCTCCGGCTGCTACACCTGCCACGGCACGATCCTAAAGGTAGCCGACGGAAACCTCACGCCGGATACCTGGCCCAACGTGGGGGTGGGGCGCATCAACCTGGACGACTCCAGGGGAAGCTGTACCTCCTGCCACACCCGGCACAGGTTCTCCGTGATGGAGGCCCGCAAGCCCGAGGCCTGCGGCCAGTGCCACCTGGGCCCGGACCATCCCCAGATCGAGATCTACATGGAGTCCAAGCACGGCGACATCTACACCGCGCACGGCGACGACTACAACTGGAACGCCGCGCCCGGGACCTGGACCCCGGGGGTAGACTTCCGGGGGCCCACCTGCGCGTCCTGCCACATGTCCGGCGCGGGGCCGGTCACCACCAGCCACGACGTGACCGAGAGGCTCTCCTGGGAGATCCAGGCGCCCCTCACCATCCGCCCCCAGGACTTCAAACCCTTCCCCGCGAGGAACGACTGGAGGGTGGAGAGGGACAAGATGAAGGCGGTGTGCCAGCAGTGCCACGGCAAGCAGTGGGTGGACAACCACTACGTGAAGCTCGACAAGGTGGTGGAAGAGTACAACAACGTGTACTTCAAGCCCGCGAAGGAGATGCTGGACAAGCTCTACTCAAAGGGGCTCCTCGACAAGTCGAGGTTCTTCGACGAGAGGCTCGAGGTGGAGTACTACGAGCTGTGGCACCACGAGGGGAGAAGGGCGCGCATGGGCGCGGCCATGATGGCGCCGGACTACGCGTGGTGGCACGGGTTCTACGAGTGCAAGAAGCGGTTCTCCAACTACATGGAAGAGGCCAGAGACCTCATCCAGCACAACAAGAAGGCCTACAAGGCGCTGGACTTCCCCAACGCGACGGGGGACACCAGGGTGCCCAGGGAGGTCGCGCCGAGGCCCAGGGAGCGGTCCAATAACAAAGAAAAAAGAGCCTCCTCAGATGCGAGGGGGCTCTCTTTTTGGGGCGTTTGTCCTGCCGGGATGTTTCGATAGATGTAGCGCGGGGTGACGGTCTTTTTTTAGGCTTGAAGCATAATAAATGTCATTCTGAGCGGAGTGAAACGGAGCGAAGAATCTAAAAAGTCCTGATGGGGCTCTAGGAGTCCTGGGGCGAGCCGCTGAGAAGGAGCTTGATGTAGGTGCCGGGCTCCAGGTTTTTTTCCGGGCTGAGGTTGTTCCACAGGAGAAGGTCCTTGAGCGCGACGCTGAACCTCTTGGCGATCCCGCTCAGGGTGTCGCCCCTCTTCACCCGGTAGCTCAGCGCGCCCGATTGGGGCAGGATGATGCGGTCGCCGGGGTGGATCTTGTCCCTGGGGTGCAGGTCGTTGAGCCTGCAGAGCCTGTGGACCGAGGTGGAGTAGCGCATGGAGATGGACCAGAGCGTGTCCCCCATCTCCACCAGGTGGACCGGGCCTCGGGCGGGGAGCCGCGGGCGTCTCTTGGGCCTCTTGGGGCCCACGGGCACCAAAACCACCTGCCTCGGGCGGATGATGGACCTGGGATTGAGGTTGTTCACCGCG
>JARFUL010000204.1 GCA_029289015.1 Syntrophobacteria bacterium
GCGGATCTCAAGGTCCCGCCCCAGGAGCTCATGCACGCGGCCGAGGGGCTCGAAAAGATGAACCGCGAGGGCCGGGGCGCGGCCTCGGGCACCATATTGGACATGAAGGACCTCTTCAGCGGCTGCGAGAGCGCGTCCCAGGACAAGGGCCTCGGCTCCAACACGCTCTCAGGGTGCGGCGCGTTAAACGACGAGTGCTCCATCCGCCCGGACGGCGGCATAACCCCCTGCGACCGGCTGCCCCACCTGGTCGCGGGCGACGTGAGGGAGGGAAGGCTGGGGGAGATATGGCGCGAAAGCCTCCTGTTCAGAAAGTTTCGCGCGCGCCGCGAGGTCGAGCTGGCCAGCCTTGCCTGGTGCAAGGGCTGCCCCTACACCGCGGGGTGCACCGGCGGCTGCCCCGCGATAGCCTACCCCTTCACCAAGGACTTCTTGGCCCCGGATTTCTCAGGGTGCTACCTGAGGTTCAAGTCCGGGGAGAGCCGGGACCTCAAGGCCGCGTACGAGAAGGTCTTAAATGTTCCCCCTTAACTCCATCTATCTAAACCCCACGGACCGGTGCAACCTCAGGTGCGCGCACTGCTGGGTCGCGCCCATCCAGGACGAGAAGGTTCAGGTGAGAGAGGGTGAGATAACCCTCGATGAGATAAAGTCCGCGGTGGAGCAGGCCATCCCCCTGGGCCTCAGTATGGTGAAGCTCACCGGGGGCGAGCCCTTCCTCAGGCCCGATGTCGCGGAGATGGTGGAATTTTTCCACTCCAGGGACCTTTTCGTATCCATTGAGACCAACGGCACCCTGGTCGAGCCCGGACTGGTGAAGAGGATCGGGCCGCTCTTGAGCGGGGTCTCCGTCTCCCTGGACGGCATGGAGTCCACCCATGACCAGTGGCGGGGGGTGCCAGGCGCGTTCTCCGACGCGCTCAGGGGCGCGCGGCTCTTCGTGGACGCGGGGGTGGAGACCCAGATCATCTTCAGCCTCCACCGCAGGAACGCCCGCGAACTCTTCGACGTCTTGAGGCTCACCCGGGAGACCGGGGTACACACCTTGAAGATAAACCCCGTTTTGCCCGTGGGCAGGGGCCATGCCCTGGCCAAAAAGGGGTTCACCCTCGGGGTGGACGAGATTCTCGATCTCTATCGCGAGATCAAGGCCAAAGCCGGGGACGCGGGGACCTACCTCTACTTCACCCTGCCGGTGGCCTTCAGGTCCGTAAAGGACGTGATGGACGGCGACATCTCCGAGTGCGCGGTGCTCAACATAATGGGCATCATGGGCAACGGCGACATATCCATCTGCGGCATCGAGAAGGTTACCGGGGACCTGATGGCCGGCAATGTGTCCAAAGACCCCATCGCCGAAGTGTGGCGGGACGCGCCGGTGTTCAACAGGCTCCGCAGGGAGGTCCCCCGGGACATGGAGGGGATCTGCGGGAGGTGCATGTTCAAGAAGCTCTGCCTGGGCGCGTGCCGCGCGCTGAGCCACTACGAGACCGGGTCCTTCACTTCAGCCTACTACTTCTGCCGTATCGCGGAGGAGATGGGCCTCTTCCCGCGAACGAGGTGCATCGAGTGAGCCCGCGCGCCAAACCCCTCGCGAGCCCGGGGGACGCGCGGCTGGCTGTGGCGGTGGGGGGGATTTTTCTCGATATTCGGCTCCCCGGCCCGCTTGCGGGTGCGAAAGAGACCCTGGCCCGCCTGCTCAACCCCTTTGGCTCCGGGGTGCAACCCGAGGAGCCCGCGCGGGTGGATGTGATGCCTGCCACGCGGGAGCCCGAGCCCCTATCCGCAATCCTCGAGCAGGCCATCCTCGTGCCTTCGAGCAGGTTTCCCGTAGACCCGGAGGGGCAGTCCGCGCTCTCCCTCGCCGCGCGCTTCGCGGGTCCGCTGAACCGGCTGGGCGAGGAGTATGCGCGGGGGCTCGTGGTCTATCCGTTTCCCGACGGCTCTATTGTGGGGTGCACCGGCAGGAGGAGATTCACCATAGTGGTGGACGAAAGAGCCAACCTCGCGATCCTGCCCTGGACGATCCTCCACGGCCTGTACTTTCTCGTGAGCCTGCTCAGCGCCCTGGATCGCGGCCTCATGCTCCACGCGGCCGCGCTCCGTTTGGACGGCGGGGTGGCCCTCTTTGTGGGCCGCTCGGGGTCCGGGAAGTCCACCCTTGTGAAGCTCGCGGGGGAAAATAGAGCCATAGCCGACGACTGCGTGCTCATCCAGGAGGCCGGGGGGGGCTTCTTTGTGCGCGACACCCCCTTCAACCAGGTAACCCGGCGCATCAAGGAGCTGCTGGAACCCGGGGCCCCGGCCGGGCTGGGCCTCTTTTTGAGGAAGGATTCCAGGGTGCTTCTTGAGCCCGTGAGCCCGGGGCTGGCCTCGGCCCGGATTTTGGCCAACCACATCCATTTTTTCAAGCACTTTCCTCCCCGAGCCGCGAGGCAGGCGTTCCGGCTTACGGCAGAGCTGGCAAGCTTGGTCCCCTTTTTCCTCCTTAGCTTCAAGAGAGACAACAGTTTCCTTGGCGCGCTAAAGGGGGTCATGGGGCGCGAGAAAGGCTGAGGCAGGCGGGGAGCCGGTCTTTCGGACCCTGCCCCCGTCTATTCTTTGGACACTTGGAGGGGCCATAGGAAAATGGAGCAGCGCTTTCTGGTGGAGATGTCCGGGTACTCCATGCACCCGTTTCTGAGGCCCGGGGACAGGCTTCTCGTCCGGCGGGTCGAGCCGGGCTCCCTCAGGAGGGGGGATGTGGTGGTGCTCGCGAACGGCCCCGGCTCCCTGGTGGCCCACCGGCTGCTCAGGGTGCTCCCGGACGGAAGGGGCATAACCAAGGGCGACGCCCTCCTGAGGCCCGACCCCGCGCCCGTGGACCTCAGGGCCGCGGCGGGGAGGGTGGAGGCCGTGATCCGCAGAGGCAGGATCATACCGGTGGCCGCGGGCACGAGGGGGAGGCTCAAGTCTCTCTTCGCGGCGCTGAGCAGCCTGGGGCTCACCCCCGGCGCGCTGAGGCTCAGGGCAAAGCTTCTTGTCCAAAGTATCATCCCAGCGCGCGAGCCCAGGGAGCGAGACCCAGAGAGCGCGTTCATCCTCGCGGTGCTGGGAGGGAGGTTGGACGGAGCCGAGGGCTCCCTCGACTGGTCCAGGATGGTAGAAATTGCCCGCTCGGAGCAGGTGGCCGGACTCCTTTACTGCCTGCTCGAAGACCAGGGAGTACCCGGACCTGTTATGGAGGAGCTGGCCCGGTTCCACCACAGCGCGGCCGCGGGCAACATGGCCCTTCTTGGCGCGCTAGAAGAGCTGGACCGCGAGCTCGCGATCGAGGGGCTGGACGTCATGGCCCTCAAGGGCGCGTCCCTTATGGGCACGGCCTACCCCAGGCTGGGCATGAGGCCCATGGGCGACCTGGACCTGGTGGTGCGCCCTAAGGAGAGGGAGCTCTTCGAAACCCTGCTCGCGCGGCTTGGATACCTGCCGGACCCGGTGCATCCCCACATGTTCACAAAGGCCAGGGTGGTGGTGGACCTGCACACCCACGCGCTGGACACCGAACGCATCGGGGCCAGGGGCCCGCTCCTCCCCTCTGGGATGGGGCCGGTGTGGGACGCGGCCCTTCCCCTGGGGCCGGAGTTCTTCCGGATAAAGAGACCCCGGGACGCGGACAACGTGCTTCTCCTGGCCCAGCACCTCCTGAAGCACTCCTTCTCCAGGCTCTTTTGGCTGGTGGACGTGATGAGGCTCCTTCGAGGCCGGGACGGGCCCTTCTGGGGGGAGCTCGCGGAACGCGCGCGGGTCCTGGGGCAGGAGAGGCCGCTTGCGTACACGCTCTATCTCCTCGAGGGGCTCTTCGGCTTTCGCGCGCCCCCGTCCTCCGGGCTGGGCCTCCCTTCCCGCGGTTTGAGCGGCTTTGAAAGGAGGCTCCTCGACATCAAGGTCCGGGGGGAGGAGTTCGGCCTCCTGGGCAACGTGCTCCTCTTCTTCTGCCTTCCCGGGTGGCGGGCCAGGCTGGCCTTCGGGCTCGAGACCATGTTTCCCAAAAAGCCGGTGATGGCCCGGGACCTGGGCGGTGTCCGGGGCCCCCACGGTCTTGTCTTTATCAGGAGGCTTGCCAACGTGGCCGTCCTCTTGGCCGGGTCCGGGCTCATTTTGCTCAGGGGACTCACGGGCAAAAGATGAAGGGAATGAGCAAAAACCCGAGGGTGGTGGCCCGGAAGCTCAAGGGCCGCAGATACCTGGTGCCGGTCCATGAAGAGCTAGACCGGATGCGCAAGGTCTTCGAGCTCAACGAGCTGGGCTGGTTCATCTGGCGGCGGCTGGAGGAGGCCGAGGACCTGGGCGGCCTGGCCGGGCTGATCATGGACCGCTTCGACGTGGACAGTAAAACCGCGTTCGCGGACGCCCGGGCCTTCATGGACGAGCTTGTCCGGGTGGGCGCGCTCATCAGGGACGGGGACAGTGACCAGGAGGCTTAAGACCGCGGCCGGGGTCATCTGGGCCCCCATCACCGATTCCCACTGGGTCGCGGTCTCCCCCACGAGGTCCTCCCTGGAGAGCTGCCTGCTCATAACCGGGGAAGACGCAGAGCTCCTGAGAAGCTTTGCCGGCCCGAAGGGTGCTCGCCTGGACGGGCTGGGCCCCCGCGATAGGGAGAGAGCGGCCAGGTGGCTCACCCCGGAGTTTCGCCTCCTCGAGGAGATTGAAGAGCCCAGTGAGGTCAAGGACCACGAGGAGCTGGCCCTTTCGGTCTTCAGGGAATACTCCTCCGCGAGGGAGCTCACCGGCGGGCACGACCTCGCGAAGTACCACATGAAGGGCATAAAGGACGCTCTCAGGCAGTTCGAGGAGGTGGAGATGACGGTGAGCCACCTCTTCAGGGAGCCCCACCCGATGCTTGGCGGGATGAGCTACGGCGGCAGGTTCGCGCGGGCTCTTCTGGAGGATCGCGCGCTCTTTGCCCACGCGAAGGTGCTCGAGGTGGGGAGCGGCACCGGGATCTTCGGCCGGGAGCTCTTGAGCGAGGTGCAAAAAGCCGCGCCGGAGGTCTACCGGACCCTTGGCTACACCTTCTTCGACCTCTCGCCCGTGCTGGCCGAGTCCCAAAGGGAGATAAACGAGGTCCACCGGAACATCGTCTCCTTCGACGCGGGCGACGTTCTGAATCACCCGTTTCCCGAAGAGGGCTACGATCTCGTCATAGCCAACGAGATGATCGCGGACCTCCCGGTGGTGAAGATCAACAGGGACCGGGAGCCCGACGACCCGGACGCGAGGGCCGGGCTCGAGCTGGCCCTGAAGCTGGGCCTCATCCTTGACGACGCTCCCCCGGAGTTTATTATCAACACCGGCGTGCTGAAGTTCTTGGAGAGGCTTCCTCATATACTGAAGCCGTCCGGAAGGTGCTACGTGGTGGAGTACGGCTCTTCCTGGGCCTACCCCGCGGCCCAGGTGGTGACCGACCACGTGGAATACTCCATCCACTTCGGCCACCTCGAGAGCGCGGCCCGGACTCTGGGCCTAAATCCAGAGCTTTTCGAGCTTGTGGAGTTCCTCGGGTTTCGGGCCGATGTGGAGGTGCTGAGCGACCTGTGCCACAGCGCGCTCTTCGGCCACCTTCTGCCCTTTCTCGGTGTTGGGGGGATAAGCTCCAGGGTCTACACGAAAGAGATGCTAGACGAAACCCTGGCGCGGGTGGCCCCAAAGCCTGAGAACCTCGAGTTCGTGCCCGCGGGCAAGCTGGGGGGCATAGCCTTTCCCTCGGGGTTCTTGGCGCTAAAGCTCGCCAGGGGAGCTACTTCCAATCGCCGGGGGGCCTGAGAAGGAACCTGGTCGATTCCTCTTCCCCGAGCTTCGCTATCACCCGCCTTTGCTCCAGCTCTTCGAGCGCGTGGCCAAGGGCCTCCTCGCCGGAGTTCCAGTAGGGTTTTATGGACTCGATGACCACCGGTTCCCCCGAGAGCGCGACCTTGTCTATGATTATGTACGCGGAGGTGGCCTCCACCGACATGTTCAAATCGAAGATTCGGGTGTCCAATGTGTGCCTCCATTAAGGTGTCGCAGACGGCTGCCTGCCAGTGAAAAGCCTGCCGTGTCAGGACAGTATCGCCTCATGCCGGGCTCTTTTCAAGTGGTTTCAGCGGTCTCGCCCGGCAGGAGAAACCCCCGCGGGCTTTAAAAAAATTGACTCCGCGGGGGTTGGGAAGGAGAAAGGTCACTATTATTTTAACCCGGCCTGCAACAAAGGAAACCCCAGGGGAAAAAAATGACCTATTTTTTCTTGACTGGCGCGGCCAAAGAGGTTACATAATCTAGATTCTAGGCAGAACTATTTTCGGCCCCTTGCTCAAGGGAGCAACCCTTGAGCCGCTTTAGACCAAAAGGAGGCATTATGAGGCTGTACGAGTCCGTCTACATTGTGGCGGCCACCATTCCGGAGGATGATCTCCCCGAGCTCACCCAGAAGGTTGAGGGGATCATCAGCCAGGAAGAAGGTCTGGTGGTCAAACACACCCCCTGGGGCAAGAACAAGCTATCCTACAACATAAAGACCCACGGCTACAGGCACGACAAGGGCCACTACTTCCACGTTGAATTCCTCTCATCCCCGCCCACGGTCATCGAGCTTGAGCGCAACTTCAAGATCGACGAGCGGTTCCTCAGGTTTATCACCGTAAAGCTGGAAGACAGTCCCGACATCGAGGCCCTCAAGGCCCGGGCCGAGGAGGAGAAGGCCAAGGAGCCCCCCGCGCCCGCGCCGGCCCCCGAGGCCGAACCCGAGGTGGAGGAGCCCGCGCCGGAGGTGGAGGCCGAGGTTGAAGAACCGGCCCCCGAGGAGGAGCCGACCCCCGAGGTCGAGGCCCCCGAGGTCGAGGCCCCGGTTGAGGAGGAGCCCTCCCAGGAGGAGGTTTCCGCACAGGAGCCCCCCGCCGAGGAAGCAGAGCCCGCGCCGGAGGAAGAGGCCGAGCCCGGGAAAGAGGAGTAGGTCCAAGAGGAGTTTACAAGGCCCCGGGGAGAGATCGGTGCCCCAGGCGATATTAAGGAGAGATCAAGTTGACCGCTAGAAGAAGGAGAAGGGGATTCCATCGCCGCCGCAAGGTTTGCCGGTTTTGTTCGGACCCCAAGCTCGTGCTGGACTACAAGGAGCCCAAGGTTCTGATGAACTTTATCACCGAGCGGGGCAAGATTATACCCCGGCGCATCTCCGGCAACTGCGCCAAGCATCAAAGGCGACTGACTCAGGCCATAAGCAGGGCCCGCCAGATAGCCCTCATGCCCTTTACCACAACCTCCGCTCAATAGGCGGGTCTCAAGGGAGCCCCCGTTGTCAGTAAGCAGCAATCCCCTACGAAGGGACCTCGCGGCGGGGTGCTTCGCCGCATGCTCGTTCTTTTTCGCGGCGAGGGTCATTCCCTTTTTCGGGTTGGTGGCATCGCTCTTCACCCCTGCGCCGCTCATCCTTTTCAGGAGGAAGTGGGGACAAAAGGAAGGCAGGATAATCGGGGTCGCGGCCCTGGGTTCGATCCTGGTTATAATGGCCGCGACCTCCACCTTCCAGCTTCTGCCCCTCTTCCTGGTTTACGGGACCGTGGGCCTCCTCTTCGGGGAGGCGATTGAGCTGGAACTGCGGTTCGAGGTCTCCATCGCGCTGGTGGTGGCCGCGGCCGCTCTGGTCACGCTGGCCGGGCTCCTTCTGGCCTCCGGCCTTTCGCCGGGCCAGGCCGCGCAGTCGGTCAGGCAAGCGGTGGGGGAGTCCATCGGGTTCGCGCACGGCGCGCTGAAAGAGATAAACCCGAAGGCCGGGTACTCCGAGGAGACCCTCGCGAGGTTCACCGACACGGTGGTCAGGGTTCTCCCGGCCCTGTTTGTCAACGGCCTCGTACTCCTGGTTTGGGTCAACCTCCTGGTGATGCGGAAACTTTCCGCACGGTACAAGCTGAAGGAGTATCCCCCCTTCGAGCTGAACCTGTGGCGCATGCCCGAGCCCGCGGTCTGGGTTGCGATTCTCGCGGGGTTTTCAGTGTGGATGGGCTCCGGCACGGCCTGGACCCTGGGAATGAACTTCCTGGTGGTCCTGACGCTGCTTTATTTCTTTCAGGGGCTGGCCATTGTGGCTTATTATTTTAAGAAATGGAAGGTTTCACCGCTGTTCAGGTTCCTCCTGTACGCGCTCATCGTCATCTACCAGCTGTTTCTTGTTGTTGGCCTGGCGGTGGTGGGCCTTTTCGATACCTGGTTCGACTTTCGCCGCCTGAAGCTCAAGTCTGCCCAGGGCGGTTCTGAAGATTCCGGAGGTATGTGATGAAGGTTATATTGAAGGAGGATATCGCCAACCTTGGGGAGCTGGGCTCCGTGGTGAAGGTGGCGGACGGCTACGCTCGCAACTACCTGATACCGCAGGGCAAAGCGGTTGCCGCGACCCCGGAGAACATAAAGGGCCTGGAGCACCAGATAAAGGCGCTCGAGTCCAAGAGGGACGTGAAGCTCAAGGAGGCCGAGGAGTTGGCCGAGAAGCTGGCCCAGGTGGAGGTCACCCTGGCCCGCAAGGTGGCCGACGAGGAGAGGCTCTACGGCTCCGTCACCCAGAAGGACGTTGCCGCCGCGCTCAAGGACGCGGGGTACGCGCTGGAGAAGAAGGCCATTATCCTCAAGGAGTCCATCCGGCAGCTCGGGGAGTTCGAGATCGAGGTCCGGCTCCACCCCCAGGTGGAGGCCGCGTTCAAACTCAAGGTGGTCAAAGAGAGTTAGGAGAGACACTCGTGGCCCAGGAAGTCGCAAAGCTCCCGCCCCACAACCTGGAATATCGCGGACTGCGCGGCGTCCAG